>JAAUTT010000478.1 GCA_012031335.1 Bacteroidales bacterium
GCAAAAATATTAAGCACAACGTTGATAATATGCACAGGCCGGGATTTCGAAGCTCCAAACTGTCAAACCGTTGCGAATTTGAGTAAACCTGCCCGTACGGCAGGCGGGTGTACAAAAGTTTAAATTACCCACAACCCCCGGCTTACGTATATTATGTGTTGTAGCTAGTGCATTTTCCATTCCTCAGTCAATTCGTAATTTGTACTACGTCCTCCTGATTCTTCTTGTTTTAATATTCCTTTCTCAATCAAATCTTTAATATCTCGTAATGCTGTATCGGCTGAGCATTTAGTAATTTTTGCCCATTTTGATGTTTTTAGCTTACCATCAAATCCTTCAAACAATTTATTTATTATCAATCTTTGTCTACTATTTATATCCGTATCCTTGTTTCTATCCCAAAATTCCGTTTTCTTAAGAACTTTTTTTAAGGTTTCTTGGGTATTGTCTAATGCACGATACAAACAATTCAAAAACCAATATAGCCATTCCGTAATATCTCCTTTACTATGTTGTACTCTTTGTAACACGTCATAATAATTCTTTTTATCAATTAAAATCTGATTCGAAAGACTATAAAATCGTTGATTACTTTCCTCTGAACGTGCTAATAACATGTCAGAAATTGCTCTTGCTATTCGTCCGTTACCATCATCAAAAGGATGAATTATTATAAACCAAAAATGTGCTATAGCTGATTTTAGAACTCCATCTATTTGTTCCACTCTGTTAAACCAATCTAAAAACATATCCATCTCCTTTTTCACCTTTTTAGCTGAAGGTGCTTGAAAATGTATCTTTTCTTTCCCCATCGCTCCTGAAACAACCTGTATCTCGTCCTTGCGATAACAACCTACATCAATTCTGTGCATTCCACTCCAACCTGTAGGAAATAAAGCCGCATGCCATCCAAATAATCGTTCTTGGTCTAGTGCTTTATTATATTGTTGAGTTGCATCAAGCATCATTTCAACAACTCCCTCTACGTTTCTGTCAACATGTATTAGTCCTGCATATTCAATCCCAAGCTTTCTAGCAATTGATGAACGCACCTGTTCGTAATTTAAGAACTCACCTTCAATTTCTGATGATTTTAAGATGTCTAGCGTTAAAGTAGATAATATTGTTTCCTCCTTAATCGAAAATCCAAGTGCTCCCATTTGACCATAAATCTTTCCTTGCAAATTTCTAACCTTACCTAAAATCAAACCTATTTGTTTGTCATTCCATGTAAATTCAGGCCAATTGTCAAATTCATAAATATATGTTGCCATAGTACAATTTTGCGGTAAATATATAAATTATTCTACGCATTCATAATGGAATTAGTAAGCTTTTTCTCCGCACAACTATTTTTTTTTTAGCTACAACGGTTGGCAATATGCGGAGGCCGGGATTTCGAAGCTCCAAACTGTCAAACCGTTGCGAATTTGAGTAAACCTGCCCGTCTGGCAGGCGGGTGTACAAAAGTTTAAATTACTCACAACCCCCGGCTTACGTATATTGCGTGTTGGCGGTTCGTTGTTTTAGGACTAATTCTCTATCCATTTTTTAATCATTTTCTTCGTAGTAATATGAGTAGTCAATTCCTTTCATAAACATTTCTCGGTCATTTATTTTAGTAGTGAGTGCATTTTTCAAAAGTGTTATCAAAAACACCACTCTTTGTTGGACTTAACATCATCGAATTCATATAATCCTGTTGCTTATTTACTCCAATCTACACATTTTTTGAGATTCTTTTTAGCATTAAGTCCAGCCATATCCGAGCATTTCTACCATTACCCTCCATAAAAGGGTGAGCGATATTCATTTCCACATATTTATCGACAATTTCCTCACATGTTGTTTCTGGCATTGATTCTATTTGCTTTAATGTGTCCACTAAAAAGTGTGATACGGCAAACTGAAAGCCTCCTTTTGATATGTTCTTTTGTCTAATTTGTCCGGCAAAATCATACAATCCACCAAATAAATAACCGTAGTATTTGTTGCAGTCCTTTAGTTGTACCAACTTCGATGCTATTTATAAAAGAACTTTCAAATAAAGCATAAGCTTTTGTTTTGCTTTTCCCGTCAATGCTTTCATCGTTGTTTGTAAACCATTCTATAAATCGGTTTGCTTTTTTACTTGGAAATTCTTTCCCTAAAGTAATTATTCCATTAAAATCCAACATATCAGTTAAATATCTTTTACCGTCACTTGCTAAAAGTTTCAGTTGGGTAGTGGCACTAACCAACTCATTATTTTCTTTCTTTAATTTGGCTTTAAGATATTTCCAATAGTTTCGAGTTTTAGTGTAGTCATCCTGGCCATTAAGAACAGTAACAATATCCAATACGCTAAACCACCATTTGTCATTTGCTCATCCCAAACCGCACGCACTTCACGGTCATCAAAAAAACGTATGGATATTTTTTCCTTAGTCATAATTAAATTTCATATAGCCTGTAATTACCAGTCCAAAGTTAAATTATTTTTCAATCTGTTATAGTTGCCCAATTGCTCTGTTCAATGACCGCCAACGGTTGGCGGTAGAAATCGTTAGGGATTGCGGGCGAATCACCTATCAAGGTACACAAAAAGTTGAAGCGGGCAACAAACCTTCGCAAACCATTGAAACCCTTATTGGCTATACCGCGTGTTGTGCCTGTGTTGCTTATTTCAATCTATCAGCTTTTAATAATCTTGCTGAATGATAAACCCGTAAAATATCAACTTGAAATTCATTAATTATTTTGTAAACAATTCGATAATTCCCAGAAATCACTTCTCTGATGGCTTTTATATTAATCTCTGGAACTACCCGTCCAACATAAAGATTATCAATTACATCTTGTGCTCGATTGTAGATTTTATTCACTGTGATTGACGCATATCGAACAGAATCCTTTGCTATGTAATCAAAGATTTCTTTTAAATCCTCCGTTGATAGTTCAGTCCAAACTAACTTGACCATTTCTCAATCATACTTTTTACATCATCGTTTGAAATAGTTGTCCTCTCATTCGATTGTTTAACGCCTTCTTCAACTTTTTCTACAAATATTAATTGTTCAATAAGCTCATCAATTGTAAATGAATCAGGAAGATTGTCAATTGATTGCCTTACAGTATTTTTAGTCAACATATCTTATACTTTTATTTTTATACAAATATAATGACTATTGTCCAAAAGAAATTGATTTTTCTAATCTCAGTTGTTTCTTAATCTTTGTCAGACTTTGGTGCCCAATCCCATAAAGAATCATTAGAACCAATCCAAGAACAAATCCTGGCAGACAAAATATAATAAATCTATCAGCTTTTGTCCAAATTTACAATCAGATAGAGAAATGTCAGGATAAGGCTAAGTCCTCCAATTATAAAGGCAATATTCATCGAACGAAATAATTTCTTGTTCTCATTGTCAGTCAAATTTGGAATCAATCGAGATTTTTTGAATTTTAAGTTTTTCATGTCATTAATTCTTAATCGTTTATTATCGTGTAGGATGATTCTTGCAATACCGCCAACGGTTGGCGGTATGAATCGTTGGGGAGTTCGGAGCATCTTTCAAATCAAACTGGGAAAACGATTATTTGAAAAACCAAACATGAACGTAACCACCTAAACCCCAATTATATATACCGCGTGTTAGGCGTTGGCTATTTCGATTCCTTCTTTGCTTATCTTATTAATAAAAGCATCTCCAGAATTATAATAACTGGAAGGGTATGGATGCGTTTCAATCTCAGGATACTTTAAGTTGATTTTTGAATATAACTTTAAATTATCAAAAACATTCTCGTTAAATTGGTCAGAAACTAAAAGCAAGTCAATGTCAGACCATTCGTGCGTCATATCCTTTGCAGCAGAGCCAAAAAGAAGTACTTTTTGAAAACTCAATCCGTTTGATTGACAGTCATTTATAAACTGTTTCGCTTTTTCTATTGCACTTTCTCTAGTAACCATGATTTCAATAAATTTGTTTTTTCAATCATCTCAGCCGTAAACTCTTTATTACAGATATTATGCATCTTGGTCATATAATCTGGGTATCTACCTTCTAACTGGAATCTGTTAAGGTATAACATGAATTCACTTTTATCGTCATCAAGTTTAATTGGTGTTGATGTCATTAAATAATCAAGTTATGAGTCCGAGGAGGCACATTTTCTGTATTATGCTTGATCCATATCGCCTTACATATCTTTTCAATCACCAAGTGAGCAAAAAACAAAGATTGTAAATAGTTTTTACCTTGAAACAAAGTATCAACTGCAGCCCAATCATCTTCAGCCTGTGATAACCAGAAACTAATATATTCGTCTTTTGTCATCATATTACAAATATATTAATTTTTTAGCGTTGTATTTTACTGTTACTTGTGTATTTTGAATCGGTTCACGCTCATAAAATAAATCGACTTTATGTTTGTTTCCTTAATTGACTTGTCTAATTTCATTCTGCTTTTGAAGGCATATATTAAGAAAAAAACAACAACCAATATCTACAAAAACGTCCTTTAAGTCGAAAACAAACCATGGTTTTAAAGTAAATATAATCCAAAGTCCCTTTTGTCCAAACAGTATTACCCAGTAATGCACACACAATTGCAGATGTCATGAAAATTGTTGCAATATCAATCAGTTAATTATCCATAGCAATTTTCTCTCGAAGAAAGGAAAAAAACATAGGCAATGATATTCCAATAAAAAGGTATAAGACTACATGAAAAATCAATCCTACGTTTATTCCGAAGTTTTTATTTAGCAATCGAATTCACCCAACTATGTTTGG
>JAAUTT010000479.1 GCA_012031335.1 Bacteroidales bacterium
CTTAGGCCTTCTATTGACCCATTTATACGCAAATATGGAAATTTACTGACGATCTTGGTCAGCAAAAATCAACTTACTCCAATTTTTTTAATAACAAAAAAGCACTACTTCAAATTTGATGTAAAAAGGCTGCCTAAGTTTTTTACTTTTTAGACAGCCTCTTTTTGTTTTATTAAAAATGCTTATAACTTCTAACGTAACCAGCGGTCCAAAAAAATAAAATGGTAAATTGCCCGGCTATTGATTAAATAACCCGAAATCCTTATGAAAAAAGTAATTTTCCTGCTTATCTGCATTTTTGCCTTAAATAGTGTTCCTGCTCAGAATCCCGACATACAACTACTGAAACATATAAATCTGAACCGCAACGAGCATCTGGATCCAACCATGCGGTTACTGAGCAATACAACTACAGAAATTTGTGTTGCTCTTCCGGCTGCCTTCATAACTTATTCCTTTCTAAAAAAAGATTCGGTCAATTTCAGGAAGTCAATGGTAATAGGGGCCAGCATGTTTACTTCAGCAGCCCTTACTTTAGCACTGAAACATACCATTAACAGGCAACGTCCATTTAATACATATTCCGGGCTGGATCCTGCAATTTCAGTATCCTCAGCATCATTTCCCTCCGGACACACAAGTAATTCTTTTTCGCTTGCAACATCGCTGAGTTTGGCCTATCCAATGGTATGTCATAATCCCATCTTATTTATGGGCCTCATCTGTAGCTTATTCCCGAATGCACCTAGGAGTGCACTATCCCAGCGATGTGTTTATTGGAGCGCTTGTCGGAGCAGGTTCTTCTTTTTTATGTTATAAGTTGAATATAGCCCTTGGAAACCGCAAACTGGCTCAGAAGATATTTTAAATATGACTTGGTCATTAATTTGATTGAATCAGGCGTTATAAAAGAAAGCACAAATTCATATTCTTATGCTCCTATTGGTTAAATGCTGCATTTTTGTATTTTTACCGCCTTTAATCAATACTGCAGATCACCCATGTTTAAAATATTATCGAAGGAATTTCTTTCCGAGGCTGTATTTAAAATGGAAATAGAAGCTCCTCTGATTGCCCGGTCGCATAAGGCAGGTCATTTCATAATCCTGCGGGTGAGCGAACGTGGCGAACGAATTCCGCTTACTATTTCGGGAAGTAATACAGAAACCGGATCAATTACCATCATTGTTCAAAAAGTCGGACTAAGTACCTTAAAGCTTTCGCAACTTAATGCAGGAGAATATATTCTCGATGTAGCCGGCCCTCTCGGAAACGCTACCCATATAGCACAAACGGGAACCATTCTCTGTGCTGGCGGAGGTGTTGGGGTAGCACCATTGTTACCCATTGCACAAGCATTAAAACAAGCCGGTAATCGTGTTCTGACTGTATTGGCGGCACGAAACAAAAACCTGATTATCCTGGAAAAGAAATGAGAGACTGCTCGGACGAAGTAATTATTATGACAGATGATGGGTCGTCCGGTGAAAAAGGATTGGTTACCCATGGAATGGAAACCTTTATCCAGCGGGAAAAAATTCACGAAGCCGTTGTAATTGGCCCTGCCATTATGATGAAATTTGCCTCACAACTTACCCGAAAATACAGCATTCCCACTATGGCAAGCCTTAACTCTATAATGGTCGACGGGACTGGCATGTGCGGTGCCTGTCGTGTAACAGTAGGTGGCACAACCAAATTTGTTTGTGTGGACGGCCCCGAATTTGACGCTCACCAGGTCGACTTTGATGAACTTCTTATGCGACTTGGAGCATACCGTGACCTGGAACGCAATGCCATGGTAAAAGGTCCGTTTACCTTCATTAAATAAGAAAAATGATTACGCCCGAAATATTATCACAAGAGCGCAGCCAACCCTGGCGCGAAGAGTTGCGGAAAAGTATCAGGCAGGCCGACCGAACAAAAATCGACCGCCTTAAAATGCCCGAACAGAATGCTGTTATCCGAAGCGGAAATATCGAAGAAGTAAATCAGGGATTAACCAGCGAAATGGCAATAAAAGAAGCCAGTCGATGTCTCGATTGTGTTAATCCGACTTGCATAAGCGGATGTCCCGTTAATATCAACATCCCCAAGTTTATTAAGAAAATTGAATCGGGCGACTTTGCCGGAGCAGCTAAAGTGTTGAAAGAGACCAACACATTACCTGCAGTTTGCGGGCGGGTTTGTCCCCAGGAAGTTCAATGCGAATCGCAGTGTTTTTATACACAAAGACTCAATAAACCTGCAGTTGGGATAGGAAATCTCGAACGGTTTGCTGCCGATTTCGAAAGAAACTCAGGCCTGATTTCAGTTCCTGAAATTGAAGAAGAAAATGGAATCAAAGCTGCCGTGATAGGCAGCGGTCCTGCCGGGTTGGCTGCAGCTGCCGACCTCGCCAGGTTTGGTTACGATGTAACTGTTTTCGAAGCACTGCACGAAATTGGCGGAGTTTTGAAATATGGCATTCCCGAATTTCGTTTACCCAATGGTATTGTAGATGTTGAAATTGAAACTTTGCGTAAACTTGGTGTGAAGTTCGAAACCAATTTTCTGGTAGGCAGAACAGCAACTATCGAAGAAATGAGAGCAATGGGCTTCCAGTCGTTTTTTGTAGGATGTGGTGCCGGATTACCCAATTTCATGAATATCCCCGGAGAAAACCTGGCAGGTATCTTCTCGTCGAACGAATACCTTACCCGCATTAACCTGATGGGAGCATCGCGTGAGGGATACGACACTCCCGTTTTAAGCGGAAATTGTGTAGCTGTAATTGGGGGGTGGCAATACTGCAATGGACAGTGTACGCACAGCAAAGCGTCTTGGAGCCGAAAGGGCCATGATCATATATCGCCGGTCGATGGAAGAAATGCCGGCAAGGAAGGAAGAGGTTAAACATGCTATGGAAGAAGGCATTGAGTTTCTTTGTCTGCATAATCCGCTCGAATACCTGGCCAACGATCAGGGAAGGGTAAAACAGATGCGGGTACAGCAAATGGAGCTGGCCGAACCGGATGCTTCAGGACGACGCAAGCCAGTACCCATGGAAGGATCGGAATTCCTTATTGATGTTGATACGGTAATTGTAAGTATAGGTGTTTCGCCAAATCCTCTGTTGCCCCGAACTTTACCACAGTTAAAAACAACACGCTGGGGAACATTGGTGGTGGATGAAAATACAATGCAGACCACCATTCCCGATTTATTTGCCGGTGGAGATATAGTTCGCGGAGGTGCAACAGTAATTCTGGCCATGGGCGATGGAAGAAAAGCTGCACTTGGCATGCACGAGTTCATGAAAGAAAAATTACAGGCAAAAAAATAAAAACTATGGCCGATTTAACTACTACTTATCTGGGGTTAACATTACGTAATCCCTTAATAGCAGGAAGTTCAGGGTTGACCTCCAGCCTGGAAAATATAAAGAATCTGGAGCGGAATGGTATAGGTGCGGTTGTTCTTAAATCGCTGTTTGAGGAACAAATAATGCTGGATGCCGAAAATCAAATGCGTATGGCACGCAAAAACCATATGATTTACAGCGAAAGGTCCGAAAGTATGGACTATATCGACTATCATATCAAAGATGATTACCTGTCGGAATACCTGAATCTGATACGCCAGGTAAAAGAACAAACAACACTGCCGGTTATAGGAAGTATTAACTGTAACACTTCGGGTGAATGGGTTAATTTTGCAAAAAAAATACAGGAAGCTGGTGCTGACGCACTGGAACTGAATATCGCCCTTTTAAATGCAAATCCCAACAAACCGGCACTGGATGTCGAACGAATTCATCTGGACATTTTGCAAAGTATAAAGAAAGTAACATCGATTCCTGTTACTGTGAAACTTTCGCCATACTTCTGTAACCTGGCACAACTGATTTGTAAACTGGAAGAGGCTGGTGCTTCAGGAGCAGTATTGTTTAACAGGTTTTTTTCGCCGGATATCGATATCGACAGCATGGAAATATCCACAGGTAACATTTATAGTTCTCCTTCGGATTATTCCAATTCGCTGCGCTGGATTTCCATTCTCTCGGGCAAATGCAATATCGATCTTATTGGCGGAACAGGAATCCACGACGGGAAAACGGCAATTAAAATGATGCTTTCGGGAGCCAAATCGGCCCAAATTGCTTCCACCATTTATAAAAACGGTTTCGAAGTAATTCCTAAAATGCTGGATGAAATGGAAACCTGGATGAACCGTAACGGTTATAATTACATTAGTCAGGTTATTGGTGAGTTAAACCAGTATAAAAGTAAGGAAGCATCCGCCTACGAACGAATTCAGTTTATGCGATATTATTCCGGAATTGGAAAATAAAAGATATCGGAATAATTGGTTTAGCTTGGATACTATTATGATCAGATACAAGCATCCGGAAAGCATATTCATTCATCATCTATTGCCGGAAGCCGCAAACATCAACTGATATAGCTTTTTATATATGTATAAAGGTATTATATTGTTATTACTTGCCGAACTCTGTTTTGCCTCTTCCACTGTGTTTGCCAAACTGGTAACAAATACCTCCGATATTTCGGGAGTAGAAATTGCTTTTTTCCGCTTTCTTATTGGCTTTATAGCCTCGGCATACACAGTATACCGATTGAAAATTCCTCTTAAACCCCATAATACCAAACTTGTACTCTGGCGGGCTTTTCTTAATACAACCGCTGCTGATCTTCTTTTTCTGGCAGTTCAGCATACTTCAATAACCAATGCCAATATGTTGAATATGACTTATCCGGTTTTCATTTTCATTTTT
>JAAUTT010000480.1 GCA_012031335.1 Bacteroidales bacterium
TAACACCGCCACTTTGGGCAGATAATTGACCAATTTTTGTAACATCAGTAGTTGACAGTACTGGTATTTGTTTGCCACTATCGCTATCATCTTTTTTGCAGCTGCCGAATAAAAACATTACTATCCCCAAAAGCAGGTATGGGTAAATCAACCTTTCTGTTTTCCTTCTCATGATTATTAATTTTATTTATCTGTTCGAGTTAATGTTTCAAAGTTATAGTTTTGAATTTGGGTTTAATTGTGTAGTTTGTTTTGCCATCATTGCATGCCGCCCAAACTTCAATAAATCCACCCATTACACTTATTGGTTGAATATAATTACCATTTTCATAATCCTTCAATATCCGATGATAAACAATTGAAAGTGGAATCATGTAAATTGGAAAAAGTTATATTTTGTTGTTTGGTTACAGGTAGCAATTTTATAAAATATTATAAATTGAAAAGCGATAATGTAGAGAGAATATTCAGGAATGGGAAATAGCCGATAGTTAATACCGATAGGTATCAATATAAAGTCCAACATTGCTTAAAAATGAAAGCGCTTGCAAGTAGCGCTTTACTATCTGAAGCTAAGTTTTTTAGTGGTTCTTTGCTTTACTTTCCTCATAGTCTTTTACTTGTTTTTTTGTCGCAAGTCCTTTCCAACTATGTTCAAGGACTTCTGTCAATAAGTTTTTGTCATAATTGTGTTTCCACATACATACATATGGATAGGATTTAAAATGGCTGGGCAAATGAAAAATTTCGGGGTGACTATCCAAATATCTGTCCCGTAATTCAAAGTCAAGTCGTATTGGAATAAATTCTCCGCTTTCGTGAAGTCTGCACATTAGTTTGCCACGAACTTTTACTGAAGGTGTTCCTTCGTGGGAAATGCTTTCTTCTGTGTAGGGAAAAGTCAAAGCAATTTTCTTTACTACTTCAAAGTCGGAATAGTTAAAGTTTACATTTTTGTTTTTCATTGTCAATTTGACTGTGTGCTTACTGACCAATAATTACCGGCAAAATCGTAGAACGAACCTCTTGTGTCTGGGTCGCCTTGTTTGTTTATTGGCTTTTCAATTATCTCACAACCATTTTCAATTGCCTTATCAAAAGTTTTGAAAACATCTGGCACATAGATATGAAGCATTGTTTTGTTAGCTTTATAACTTTCTGTACTGTCGCTAATCATTATTATGGTATCATCCAATTGTAATTCGATATGGGCTATTTTCCCATTTTCGTGGTCAAATCTTCTTATAGTCTTAGCGTCAAAAATGGCAGTAAATAAGTCCACCAATATTTGAGCATTGTCAACAATCAGATAGGGTGAAAGTGAATTGTAATTTTCAGGTTTATATTGTTTCATTTTCTTGTATTTTTTTATGTTGTGGTTTATCGTTACAATGCCTGTTAACAGTATATGTATTTTTTAGTAGGTTTTGAAAATAGTACCAAAGTTTGAACGCCTAAGCAACTAAGAAATTATACACCTGGGATTAATTACTTTCCTGTTGCACCGTTAAGAGCTAAATAAGAAGCATGCACTTTAAAATCTATAAATCCGCCCCATAAAAGTTATGTGATGCTATTAGCCGATTTTTCAATTATTTATAGCCCAGCCTTTAGGTCAATTTTATTATAGATTTTCTGATCAAAAATTGTTTCCTCAAATAATCTTACATATTTTCTATCCACAAGTTTAGTTTCATAGTATTTTGCAAAGAACAAGGTATCATTAATCCTAACAATTTTGGCTATTAAAAACTTAACACCAATAGCTTTCCCATAAATCTTTGTTGTCTCCTTTTTAAGTCCGCTTTTATAAATCTTGACTACACGGTGAAAATTCTTTCCGCTACTAAAATTACCTTTGATAATAATTTTTCTCTCATGAGGAGTCTTGTAAGAAGCAATTTCACCTTCAGTTGAAATTGTTTCTAGGTATGTATCAATCTTATTTGTAAAATTAATTATCTGATTATTTTCTTGTGCAAAAGTCACTTGAGTAGTCCAGATAATAATTACGAATGTAAAAAAACGTTGAATATTAATCATATATAGTCGATTTTTTAAAGTTGGTGCTGGTCATTCTTTATACTGGCTTGTAATATTTAATAACATAATTCTTGTTATCTACCGATTATCCATTTTAATCCAAATTTAACCCCAAGTAAAGGCCTGCAAGCAATCGAAATTATTTGTACTCACTTTCATATCAAATCTCTTACTTTATAATATTTGTTACTCGTGTAGTAAATTAAACTAAGAGATATTGAACGGTTTTTATATTTCCATGTTTCAAAATGCATAAAAAAAGGATCTTGAATTATTAAAGCATTTCTCAGTCCTAAATTAAGTTCGACTTTTGCACAAAACCGCCCAAAACGGTATCCACCTCCAACTGACAAACCAAAATCAAATTTATTAATTGCGCGATCAATATTTGAATATATCTCTTGCCTATTAAAGTGTAATTTCTCTTTATTTTTAAATGTTTCATCTTTTCTATTCCCAATGTAGGAATAATGACTTTTTATGAGATAATAGCTATCCAATCCATAAGCCAAATATATACCTCCTGTGGCAAAACATCGCTGTTGAATTTATAAATCAGATTTAAGGGAAGCTGCATATAATTTAATCGGTACTCATTTTTTCCTTCTACATCAGCAATATATCCATCAATAGTAAGCACGCGAAAATTCTGATTGTATTTTTGACCCTTTTGCCTGTAAAATATTCCACTTTCAAAATCGAAAAAGGAATTCATCTTACATAAATAAATGATTCCAACATTTACTCCCATGCCTGGATTAGTTGATGGGTAATCTTTTTGTAAATGCAATGAAGAAAGGCTTATTCCTGCACTAATTCCGATTACCCTTGAGCATTAAGATTTGAACTTAAAAGTTAATCCAAACAATAGATAGATATTTGATTCTTAATAGCATGTTGTTTGCCGTAAATATTTAAAACTTATATCCTAACAAAAATCCAAAATACGTTGTCCCATCGCTATCATCTCCATATAAACTAACAATTCCGCCAATTTTAATATTTTTAGTGAATGTATAATCATATTGCAAACGAACAGGATTTATCCAAGTGTCCGTGTACTCTTTCTCAAAACCCATATAATCATTAAATCGAAGGTATTTTCCATAATAAACACCAGGGCCAATCAATAACCTATGTGAATTTTTATTAAGGACTATCCATGATAGGTATAATGAAACATTATTAATTTCAACTTTATTATCAAGCTCCCGATTCATGTAATTATATCGGTAAGCTACTGATACATCTAATCGTTTTAATACTTCATAATCTAAACCTAACTCCAAATTAATACCCTTTCGACTTAAATGGCTGGTATATCCTGTTGAAGAAAAAATGGATAGTTTCTTTTGTGCATTAATTTCAACACTTATCAGGATTGCAAGACACGCACAAACTGTTAGAAACCGCAAAGTTGTCATAAATTTATTTATAAATTAAATTAATCATGAAAACAATTAATATCGTGATGTAAATTTTTCTTTTTATGGCACAAAATAACTGAATATCATTATTACGGCTATATCACCATTACCCAATAAGTTTCACCATCACCCCCAGTAAATCATCAACTTTGTTATTTAAGTTTCCGGTTGGGCACAAATTACAAAATTGTATGGGTATTTATTAGTAGGTTTTGAAAAAAACAATGAAGTATAAACGCCCGGCAGTAGCTAAATTAAAAGCAAGCAATTTAGAATCCGGAAATCAGCCCCAAAAAATACATATGCTATTACCGCCTGGTAATTTTATTCGTTTATCTTATTTTCAATTACCTCAATCAACTGTTTTACTGGCTCAATGTAAGGAATTACCTTTTCTTTATCGAAATCATACAAATCATCGTAATCGCCTTTATGTCTCCAAGTAAATAATTGTGAATATAACTTACCAAATTCCTTTGCTATTATCCCATTTTTAATGAAATACTCCGAAAATACAGATTTAACTCCATTATGTGTTGTCGGTTTAAAATCATACTTTGGTAATATTGCAGTTACAGCATAATAAGCAGCATAATAAAGTCTATTAATAGCTGAATTCCATCTCTCTTTATCTGCCAAAATCACAGCATCATCAAAGGTGTATCTTGACCTTGACAATCTATAAGTTATCAAATCATCCTTTGACTCTGTCATTTTATTCTGATACCTTCCTTTTTAATGTTTTCAAATAAAAGAGTCATCGAATACCGCTCGTTCCAATCAGATTTTGTATAAATTAATGGCGATATCACAGCTCCTGTTTCTAATTCAACATCATAAAAATCATCCATCACTTCAGTCTCAAGGTCAAAGGAAATATGTTGCCGATTAAGTAAAAACAATAAATCCCAATCAGAGAAGGTTTTTGAATCACCACGAGCTTGCGAACCATACAAATAAATCTCTGAGTCAGGATATTTTGATTTTGCCATCCTAACTATCTCATTTATTGTTTTATTCGAATTCCTCATAACACAAATGTAATCAATTATCTGTTTCCACTTTTAATGAGTAGTGTGTCTTTTTTGCTAGGCGAAACCGTTACATAGTTGAGTTGACAAGGGCATTATTTAGTTTCCGGGTGGGCACAAATTACAAAATAGTATGGGTATTTTTTATTGGGGTTTGAAAAATAATAACATAATTTGAGCGCCTAAGCAAATGGCAATGGTAAACCTGGTATTAGGGCCGTATCGGGTTTACAGGAAATAGTTTCCGGATTAGTTATTTAATCTTTATCCGGGTT
>JAAUTT010000481.1 GCA_012031335.1 Bacteroidales bacterium
CGCAAATATAAATAAGGTGGTAATTGTTATGTCGGAAACAATTTTTCAGATCGAAGGGGATAAAATGACACAAATCGATCTGGGAAGCCTGAACCTAAAATCAATTTTCTCATGTCAATTCTCGGGTAACTATTACTTTGTTTTTGGCGAAAATGCTGTAAACGATAAGGTTTTTGTCAGGATCGACCCTTCCACAATGAATTCAGTTTACACTCAAATACTGGCTCCGGGAGAAATGGAGATTCATCATTTTTCAGTTTCCAAAAACAATAATCTATTATTTTCGGGTATTAGAAAAACCGATGCAAAAAAACTTTTTGGCTATATTCCTTTTAATGGAAACAACTGGATAATTGACGATGATATTGGGATTGACGATAAGCAATTATTGATTCGATAGCCTTTCTTTTGCTACGAAATATTTTGGATGAGTAACAATTTTTGGAGTATTTTTGAATATTCCAAAATTGAATCATATGATCCTCACTTGTGTTCATGTTACTGTTAAGAAAGAGTTTATTGAAAATTTTATTCAGGCAACACTTGCCAATCATTTCGCAACCCGCCAGGAACAGGGAAATCTCAGATTTGATGTAATACAACAGGAAAATGATCCTGAAAAATTTGTTCTATACGAGGCCTTTGAATCGGAAGAAGCGGCTGCCTTTCATAAAACAACCCTGCATTATCAAACCTGGCGCGATACCGTTCAGGACTGGATGGCACTGCCCCGGCAGGGAATACGGTTTAATGTAATAGAACCAAAAAACAAAGAGTTGTGGTAAATCCGTTTCAGTTTTCGACTATCCCTTCTATTATTTTTGGTGCAGGAAAATGTAATGACCTGGCCCAAAATCATTCAAAAATTCGGACGCCGGGTATTAATAATTACCGGAGGGAAATCTTTCAGCAATTCAGAGGCTGGTGGCAGATTATTGAATAAAATAAATGAATCAGTTGACAAATGCTTCGTTACAAGCATTGCTAATGAACCAACACCAGAAATGATTGATAAAATTACATCGGAATACCTTAATATTCCTTTGGATGTAATTGTTTCTATAGGTGGTGGCAGTGTGCTGGATGCAGGTAAGGCAATTTCTGCAATGCTTTATAAGCAGGAAACCATAGTAAATTATTTGGAAGGTGTTGGTACCAGGCAGCCCGATGGGTCCAAAGTCCCATTATAGCCGTTCCAACAACTGCCGGAACGGGAAGCGAAACAACCAAAAATGCAGTAATTTCGGAAATTGGTGAAAATGGTTTTAAAAAATCGTTACGCCATGATAATTATGTCCCCAACATAGCCTTGGTTGATCCGGAGCTTACAACAAGCTGCAGTCCTGAAATTACAGCTTCCAGCGGAATGGATGCCTTTACGCAATTGCTGGAAGCTTATGTATCTACAAAATCATCACCGCTGTCTGATTGCCTGACCTATGAGGGTTTGAAAATGGTTGCAGCAAGCCTTAAAAGAGCGTGGCATAATGGGTCGGATTTAGAAGCCAGAACGGGTATGGCATATGGGGCAATGCTGTCGGGAATTGTGCTGGCCAATGCCGGTTTAGGAGTGGTACATGGTTTTGCTTCATCTGTTGGTGGCTTGTATCCAATTCCACATGGAGTAGTTTGTGGTACTTTAATGGCCGAATGTGCAGCAATGAATATTAAAAGACTAAAGAAGTCGAAAGAAGAAGCTTTTTTCAAATATTCCAGAATTGGAAGGCTTTTTTCAAAAGAAACCTCTCTATCTGATGATTATTATTGCAAACTCCTCGTTGAATCCCTTTTTTCGTATACCGAAGAAATGAAAATACCCAGGCTTTCTGATTATGGGGTTAAAAAAGAAAAATTCAAATATATTGCAGAACATACTGATAATAAGAATAATCCTGTATTTCTTTCTTCGGATGAAATGATTGAGATTTTGGAAAACAGACTCTAATTGCAATAGAACAAAATTATAACAAACCTATGTTTAAAAATATCTCAGAAAAAGAATGGCTTATTATCAGCATTTTTATTGTTATAAAACTTCTGCTGCATTTTTTCACCAGTACCAATTATGATATTCACAGAGATACCTTTTTATATTATTCATTAAGCGAAAATCTGGACTGGGGTTATGCTTCTGTGCCTCCTTTCATCGGTGTTATTGCACGGGTATCAACATTTCTTTTCGGTTACTCAGCCTTTTCCTTGAACATTTTTCCAGCTATGGCCGGGGCAATTTCATTGTTACTAATAGCGCTCATAATAAAAGAATTTGGTGGAAGTAAAGCAGCCTTATTTACTGCAATGCTTGCATTTTTGCTTTCTCCGGCATATCTGAGGTCAAACTCGTTGCTCCAGCCAGTATCCTTTGATCAGCTTTTCTGGTTATGGTCGGCATATCTGATTGTGCGTATGATTCATTCCGGGAATACACATTTCTGGATTTGGATAATGATTGTTTGGGGGGTAGGAGTAATGACTAAGTATTTGATGGTTGGTTATGCCTTCAGTTTTCTCCTTGCAATTCTGATTTCCCAACATCGTAAACTTTTATTCTCAAAACATTTTTTGATTGGGGCATTGCTAGCTTTCATTATTATACTTCCTAATATTATATGGCAATACAACCACAATTGGGCAGTTTTGCACCATTTATCTGAGTTGGGTAAAAACCAACTTATTAATGTTTCATATGAGGGTTTTCTAGTAGACCAGGTAATGATGAATTTCCCCGGATTAATTGTTTGGCTCACAGGTTTAATAGTTTTCTTATTCTTAAAAAAGGAAAATAACTACAGGGTATTAGCACTGGCATCTGTTTTCATTGTTCTCCTTTTGATGCTAACCCATGGAAAATCGTATTATACACTCGGCGCTTATACATACTTTTAGCAATGGGTGGATATGCCATCGAAAATACTATAAAAGATGGCTTAGATATATAGTAACTGGAATAATTGTGCTTTTGGCAATACCTGTAATTCCCTTAAGTTTACCACTTTTAAGTCTTTCTGAAACAGAAAAATATACTGCCCCAATTGCTGATTTAACAAATCGTTGGGAAGACGGAAAAATTTACCCTTTACCCCAGGATTTTGCCGATATGACCGGATGGAAGGAACTTTAGCGATATTGTTATCAAAACTTACCAGTCTTTACCTGATGAGGTAAAAAAGATTGCAATATTTTGCTGAGAATTATGGGCAGGCCGGGGCTATTTTCTTTTATGGAAAGCCATATAAACTGCCCCTTCCTATATCTTTCAGCGATAATTTTTTTATTGTGGGCTCCTGATAGTGTATCTAAAATAATCTTATTTATATCAACGATGAACTCGGAGACATAAAGATTTTATTCAATAATTACAGGAAAGTAGGGGAGGTTAACAATAAATATTTCCGGGAAAATGGTGTCCAGGTTTATTTTTGTTCTCACCCAACCGACTTATTTAAAAACTTTTATGCCCAAAAAGTAAAAGAGTTAAAAAAGGTATATACCGGTCAGTGAGTTGATTATTACAACACTTCCTGGCGTTTCCTTTTTTTATACAGAGATATAGTCATTTCCAAAACATTTTTTATTACTTTGTATTATTAGCTTAACCATATAAAGTTATTATTTGTGAGAATATTTACTTTTCTGCTGGGCATATCCTGCCCGTTTGTTATTTCCATTGCAGGTGATGTGAATAATAAAACCTCTTTTCAAAAAAGAACCTATCATACAGAGCGAATTTCTAAAAATGTTCCGGTAATTGACGGAAATCTGACCGACGAATGCTGGGATTTGGGAGAATGGTCGTTAAATTTCGTTCAGCAAAAGCCTGTCGAAGGTGGATTTCCTTCACAGAACACCCAAATGAAAGTACTTTATGATGATGAAAATATATATGTTGCTATTCGTGCCTTTGAAAAGGAAATGGATAAGCTTCATCGCTTTAAAGGAAGAAAAGATGAATTTTCGGGTGATATTGTGGGTATTTGCTTTGACAGCTATTTTGATCATCGTACAGGCTTTGAATTTAACCTGACTGCCGGTGGTGCTCAGATAGATCTTATCATGACAAACGAAGGCATTGACATGAACTGGAACCCCGTTTGGTATGGAAGTGTTGGAATGGAGGATTCAGCATGGGTGGCCGAAATGAAAATTCCCCTGAGTCAGCTTAGATTCAGCAGTAATAAGGAACAGGTATGGGGACTCCACGCCTGGCGTTGGATAAACAGAAATCAGGAAGAAGTGCAATGGAATCTTATACCACGACAAAATAGCGGTGTGATTTACAATTTTGGAGAACTTCATGGAATTGAAGATATTCCCAACAGAAGGAACAAAGAAATTTCACCCTATATTTCGGCAAAGTCATTAAGAAATAAACCGGAAGAAGGGAATCCTTTTGAAACGGGTAAAAAAGTTCTTTTGGTTTAGGCCTGGATGCTAAAATAGGTGTCACCAATGATTTTACGCTTGACCTAACAATTAACCCCGATTTTGGTCAGGTGGAATCCGATCCTTCGGTCATGAATCTTTCTCAGTTTGAAGTTTATTTTGGCGAGAAGAGAGCATTTTTTCTTGAAGGAAGGAATATCCTGGACTTCAGGTTTGGCGGAGATCAACTTTTTTATTCACGAAGAATCGGACACCGGCCAGCATACTCTCCTGAACTTAGTGATGGGGAATATCTCAAAAAACCAGATTTTACTTCGATTTACAGTGCAATTAAACTTAGTGGAAAATCAAAAAACGGATTATCGGTTGGGTTTCTTCAAAGTAT
>JAAUTT010000482.1 GCA_012031335.1 Bacteroidales bacterium
AAATCGAACGATAAGTTATTGGCTGCTAAAAATATGTTACCACAACTCATAACATATCAATGCGACCTTTCAAACAGTGAGCAATGCACTGATTTAGCCAAAAGAATCCGGGAAAATCATCCCGATTTAAATGTCCTTATAAATAATGCTGCCATTGCCAATAAATTTGACTTCATCACCGAAGAAAAAGCACTGGAACTGGCCGAAAACGAATACAATACAAATCTCATAGCACCAATCCGACTGATTAAACTCCTCTATCCTACAATCAGTTCGAATGAATCGGCTGCCATAATCAATATCACAACAGGATTAATTTATGCACCGCGATATGTATATTCATTTTACAATTCCTCGAAATCTGCTTTGCATTCATTACACAACACTTAGAATACGGTTAAAGAATGAAAAGACCAGTGTGATTGAAGTTATGTTTCCGGCAGTTAAAACTCCCTGGCATAAAGGCACCCCACCTAAAATAGCAATAAATGCCGATGTAGCTGTTTCGGAGATGATATACGGACTTGAAAAAGGAAAAACAGAAATTAGAGTTGGTGGTGCAAAAATTCTCTGTTTAATTTCCAGATTATCACCTTCTTTTGCCCTTAAAAAAGTGAACGAATTACAATGAATGAAGCACATACATTAAATATAGTATGAAACCGTTAGGTTTTATTTTAACGAAGGAATTCAATTCAGGTGGTTAATTGGACTTTTAGTCTAAAATCTTATATCTTTGATACTATCAATGATACTATTAGAACGATATTAAATGAAACCACCCTATACGATAACAGGAAAGATTCTAAAGTTAGTTGCTTCAATTTCAGAAAGGATTGGTGAAGTTAACGCTGTTCATTTAAATAAACCCCCAACTGAATTACGAAAGAAAAACAGAATTAAAACAATTCATTCCACCCTGGAGATAGAAGGGAACAGCTTAACAATTGAGCAAATCACAGCAATTATCGAAAATAGAAGGGTAATTGGTCCCAAAAAAGATATTCTCGAAGTTAAAAATGCCATAACTGTTTATGATTATTTGGATAAATTGAATCCCTATAGTTTTGATTCATTTTGCGAAGCTCATGGAATGTTAATGAATGGACTTATTGAATCAGCGGGCAGACTAAGAAGCAAATCTGTCGGAATCGTTAAAGGATCAGAAGTTGCCCATATTGCCCCACAGAGCGAAATGCTCAAACCCCTTATGAATGGAATTATTCAACTACCTTAAGAATGACGATGATCTGATTTTAATCAAAAGTTGTGTATTTCATTACGAAATGGAATTTATTCATCCATTTATTGATGGAAATGGAAGAATGGGACGATTATGGCAAACACTAATATTAAAAAACGCTTACCCGGTTTTCCAATTTTTGCCAATAGAAACACTAATAAAGGAACGACAAGTAAAATATTACGAAGCTTTAGGAAAATCTGATAATTCTGGAGAATCTACTCTATTCATCGAATTTATGCTTGAGATCATTCAGGAATCGTTGGAAGACTTACTTAGCATTCAGAATGTAAGTCTTTTGAATGTTGACAGAATAAATCTGTTTAAATCAACCTTAAAAGAGGACTATTTTACACGGAAAGACTATTTAAAGAATTTTAGAGAGATATCCTCAGCAACAGCAAGCCGGGATTTACAGTTTGCTGTTGAAAATGGATTAATTGAAAAAACAGGAGATAAAATGCCACAAGATATAAATTCAGATAAAAAAGCATTATAAAAAGGAGGTCAGTAGGAGGTATCGACCCATCCTGAATTCCTTAAATTTCCTGGTCTATGAAGTTGAGTATTGTTTAATTGGTTGGTTCTTTTTTTTTTGTTCAATGGCAATTATTTGTAATTTGCCAATCAATTGTAAATACAAAACCAAACAAACATTATTTTATCACTGAGTATAAAGCCCTAAAAACCAATTACAAACATTGAAACATGCCGGATACGGATAATATAGGTTGCAAGGTATAAGAAAAGGGTCGTATATAAGTATTGATGTAATGCAAGTGCTACAAGCAATAATAATTGAACACTATTCATACTAAAAACTTAATGAATGAAAACAATCGTTTACTTCTACTCGCAAAAAAATAGCAACAGATATTTAGCAAACAAAATGGCCTCGGATTTAAATTGCCAAATTGAAGAAATTAAACCACGTCTTAATGCGCATTTGCTTATGCTAATGGGAATTAATTTCGGAAACACAAAACTTAAAACCAAAGTTGAAGATTATGACAGAGTTATACTTTGTGGACCAATTTGATGGGGAAACTTATTGTTCCTCTGAAAAATTTTGTGGACAAGAATATTAACAAAATCAATAAACTGATATTTGTAACGTGTTGCGGAAGTACTTTTGACAAAAAAGACGAAAAATTTGGTCATAATCTGGTTTTCAATCAGGTTAAAAATCTTTTGGGCGAAAAATGTCAGCACTGCGAAGCCTTTCCAATAACTTTGGTGTTACCCGATGAACAAAAAGAAAATAGTGATGCTTTTATGAAAACTCATTTAAACGATGAAAATTTTAAGGGCGAAATAGTGAGAATTTATGATCATTTTATTAAGACAATTAAGGCAGGCTAGTTTTTTGAAATCAATCAAAAGGGGTTTGTAGACAATAGATAATGGAGGGATAACGGTAATGCATAAAATGAAAAATAATCAGATCGCATAAAATGATGAAAAAGGCCTTTGTAGTTATTTTAATAGTTTTAACTTTTATACAATGCGCGAAAGACGAAAATTCTGAAGTAGCGAAAACATATCAGGATTATATTATTGCCGGAGATTCAACTGACATAACCCAATACATACTTGGAGATTACATTGAATTTTTAACTGATGGAGACACAATACCCGACTGGTTTGCAGGTTCCACCAGTGATTTTATTGATTCACCCATCGATATTGATAAGGATAATGAGTTTGATATTCGATATGGTGCATATATTTTTCTGACATACAATATACTTATCTATAAAGCTTTATATTTTAAAAATAATTATGGTAATTTACAGCATTACGAATTTGCCATTCTGGCGCGCGATACCATTGGAATGAATAATGATACCATAAAATTTGCCAGATTATTTGAAACGGGCGATACAATTTCATCGCAGGAACATTGGTATTCTACTACTGATCCTGGTAAAGTAATGAATCAAATTTTTATTTCATATTATTACGACTATGAGTTTCATAATAGTACAATACATCCAAATGATAATGAATCAATTGAAGGAAAGGAATTGTATTTTAATAAATCAGGATTGGAAAAATATGTCGGTATCAGAAAGAAAGTAAAAAGATGAATTTATTTATGGGTACATAAAAATTCGTTTTGAAAATTATGATAATTGGAAAATAATAAAAAAGTGGATTTGCTGATAAATAAAACAACTACGCAACACTAAGCCTCCAATTCCTTTATGACTGATGATAAACCACTATTAACAATTAACAATGAAGAAAATATTAATAATCGCTTTGATAATATTAAACTTAGACATATACGGACAGGATAAGTTTAATTACGTTCAATTCAATAAACTTACAGAAGTTGTTGGGACTGAATATGTAATTGCTTCAATTGAGAACTTGGGTAAAATGTTTGAAACAAAAAGTAAATACCTTTATTCATAAACACCAAAACTGGCGAGACAAAACAAGTAGACTTTCCAACGGGCTCATGGTCTGATAAACTTGAACAAATTAGAATTGATAGTTTAGGAATTAATTTAATTGTTGTTTCCTCAAGAACAGTTGACCTTGATGGAAAAAGTGGAATTGACTGGAATGATCCGACTCAAATAATAATCATTTCGCCAGACGGTAAAGAAAAAACTCAACTTACTGACAATAAATTTTTTGTAAGAGCCTGGGCTATTAACAAGTTGACAGGAACTATAATTATTACAGGACATTATGACACAAACAACAATAACAAATACAACAAAACAGACAAAAACGAAATACACATATACGACTTAAAAACACTAAAATTACTAAACAAAATATAAAAAAGCCGACTACACAATATATTGTAAAAAATTGCACGGATAAAAGGTTTTTTATGGTGTTCGTTTCAACTTTTGTAACTAAACTGGAAATCGTCCCGCAATCCCTTAAAAACAATAATGACAAACAATTGGGTTAGTAGTTAAAAACAAAAAAATGAAACTCATATTTTCGACATTGTTAATCTCATTTACCCTTCAGATTTTGGCTCAGCCAAAGATGGATATGGATAGTTTGAATTCATCGAAAGCTATTGAAAGAATAGTTTCCTCTGATAAACAGATTATTAACAACGATACAGTCACCCTAAAACGGGAAAGCTTTTCAATAATCAAATTGAACATAAATATATCCGATATTCAAATCCTTCCGGAGTTTATATCAGGGTATATTCAAAAATGACAATTATAAAATCCCATATTAAATCAAAGGTTGTATTGGATGAATTTTGTTTCCGATTCAATCTTTGATATTAATGGCGATTTTACCAATGACCTTGCAGTTCATTGGTACCCGTTATCAGGTTGCTGTTTAGCAGATGTATTCAATTGTTATATCTATGATAAGCTAAGCGATAAATTTAGAATTAAAATGGAGATCCTAAATCCGACTTTTTTCCCAGGTAAATCCCAGGTATTCTCTATGGATTATAACCAACCCGGAGAAACCAGGTTTTATGAATTGATGTGGACTAAATCCGGGATAGATACAATAAAGGT
>JAAUTT010000483.1 GCA_012031335.1 Bacteroidales bacterium
TAGCTTTCACCGCCTGGCATTTTTCATTTCACCAAATTATTACACTCTTGGTTTCAATTGCTTGAAGAAATCGTTGCCCTTATCGTCTACAAGAATAAAGGCTGGGAAATCCACCACTTCGATTTTCCAGATGGCTTCCATGCCGAGTTCGGGATATTCGAGCACTTCAACCTTCTTGATGTTATCCTGAGCCAGAATAGCAGCAGGACCACCTATACTTCCCAGGTAGAAACCACCAAATTTTTTGCAGGCATCGGTAACAGCCTGACTGCGGTTTCCTTTGGCCAACATAATCATGCTTCCTCCGTTTGCCTGGAATTCGTCAACGTACGAGTCCATACGGCCTGCCGTTGTCGGACCGAAAGAGCCTGACGCCATTCCATTCGGAGTTTTCGCCGGACCCGCATAATAAATCGGGTGATCTTTTAAATATTGAGGCATTCCTTCGCCCTTGTCAAGTCTTTCTTTCAGCTTGGCGTGAGCTATGTCACGACCTACAACTATGGTTCCTGTAAGTGACAAACGTGTAGCTACCGGATATTTGCTTAGCTCAGCAAGAATTTCCTTCATCGGACGGTTAAGGTCAATCTTCACCGCATCGCCTTCGCCAGCTTCACGCAGATGTGCTGGAATGAGACGACCTGGATTCTGTTCGAGTTTTTCAATCCAGATACCATCTTTGTTGATTTTAGCTTTGATGTTGCGGTCGGCCGAGCACGAAACGCCCATACCCACCGGGCACGAGGCACCGTGGCGAGGTAAACGGACAATACGAACATCGTAAGCAAAGTATTTACCGCCAAACTGAGCGCCTAAACCAATTTCCTGGGCAGCTTTTAATACTTTCTTTTCAAGTTCTATGTCGCGGAAAGCAACTCCATGTTCGTTTCCTGATGTTGGAAGCGAGTCGAGATATTTGGTAGAAGCAAGCTTTACAGTTTTTAAACATGCTTCGGCTGAGGTTCCGCCAATAACAAAAGCAATGTGATAGGGCGGACAGGCAGCTGTTCCGAGTGATTTCATTTTCTCTACCAGAAAAGCTTCGAGACTTTTTGGATTGAGCAGGACTTTGGTTTCCTGATACAGATAGGTTTTATTACCCGATCCGCCACCTTTGGTTACACACAAAAACTTATATTCGGCTCCTTTGGTAGCATACAGGTCGATCTGTGCCGGAAGGTTGGTGCCGGTATTTTTCTCGTTGTACATGTCGAGCGCTACAGTTTGCGAATAGCGGAGATTTTCTTCGGTGTAAGTTTTGTAAACACCTTTCGAAAGCGCTTCTTCGTCGTTTCCATCGGTCCACACCTGCTGACCTTTTTTACCAACAATAGTGGCTGTACCGGTATCCTGGCAAAAAGGAAGCTGGCCTTTGGCGGCTACTTCAGCATTGCGGAGCATGGTAAGTGCAACGTATTTATCGTTTTCGCTCGCTTCGGGATCGTTGAGCACAGCAGCAACCTGCTCCTGATGAGCGGTGCGTAACAGAAACGACACATCGCGAAAGGCTGTATTGGCCAGTTTTGTCAATCCTTCGGCTTCGACTTTTAAAATTTCCTTGCCTTCGAACTGCGCAACTGAAACGTGATCTTTTGTTAAAAGGTAATATTCAGTTTTATCTTCTCCCAGCGGAAAAGGTTCTTGATAATAAAATGATGGTGTTGCCATAAAATAAAATTTAAGCGGCAAAGATAATAATTTTTGGTGTTGTGAATTTAGGAACAGAAGAAAATGGAGGGTGAAATTGTTACTGAATAGGACGCAGAGAACGCGGTGGAGCGCAAAGGACGCAAGAGGATATTTAATTAATAAAGTAAAAAGCTCTTTTACTCAATGAAACTGAATTGGTTTTGAGTATCTTTGATGAAACGTTAGATAAATAGTATGATTATGAAAACATTAACTTTAAATATCCCTGATACAGTTGATGAAAAAGAGGTGAAGATGCAATTAGCAGCACATCTTTTTGAACGAGGGATAATGTCGTCCGGGCAAGCCGCTGATTTAGTTGGTATATCAAAAAGAGAATTTATTGAAACAGTTGGTAAATATGGAGTTTCAATTTTTGGTGAGAGTGTTGACGATTTAGAAAAAAACATCAATGGATAAAATTATTATATCCGACACCAGTTGCTTAATCGCTCTGACAAATGTTGAGAAACTTGAAATTTTGCGGGATTTATATCATGAAATATTTATTACTAAAGAGGTTTATGAGGAGTTTGGAGGAACGCAACCTGATTGGATAATGGTTTGTGAAGTTAAAGATCTACACAAAATAAGCGAGTTAGAAAATCGATTAGATAAAGGAGAAGCAAGTTCGATAGCTTTAGCGCTTGAGATACCTAATTGTACTTTGATAATAGATGAAGTTAAAGGGAGAAAAATAGCAACTTCGTTAAACCTTGATTATTGGAACAATAGGAATATTGTTACTCGCTGATAAAAAGGGACTATTAAATGATGTGATTGGGGTTATACTCAGAATGGTGAATAAAGGATTTAGACTATCAGACAAATTGATTGATAGAATTATTGACCTGTATGGAAAAATAAATGATTCCACAAGATATTAATCAGAATAGATAAAAGGAAGTTGAGTAGCCTTTTGGCTGTTTATCTTAATACTCAGTAATAAATACTCCCTACTATTTTTCAATTTTTCCTTCTCCAGCTCTCTCAGTGTTTCCAGTTTTTTCTTTTCCAAAAGCTCTGGATATCGCCCAGGTGTTCTTTTACACGTTTATTACCGAATTCGAAGACTTTATTAGCGAGGCCCGAGAGGAAATCCCTGTCGTGTGATACCAGAATAAGCGTTCCGTCGAAATCCTGCAAAGCACTCTTCAAAATATCCTTGGTTCTTAAATCGAGATGATTTGTGGGCTCATCGAGGATCAACAGGTTAACAGGTTCAAGCAGGAGTTTAATCATCGACAGGCGGGTACGCTCTCCACCCGAAAGTACTTTAACCTTTTTGGTAATGCTGTCGCCTCCAAACATAAATGCACCTAGTATGTCTTTGATTTTGGTCCGGATGTCTCCCTTGGCAACATCGTCGATGGTCTGGAAAATAGTTTGTTCTTCATCGAGTAGCGAGGCCTGGTTCTGTGCAAAATAACCAATCTTGACATTGTGCCCCAGCGTTAGTGTTCCTTCATAGTCAATCTCGCCCATGATGCTTTTTATCAGGGTCGATTTGCCTCACCGTTTTTACCCACAAATGCAATCCGTTCGCCCCTTTCAATGGTAAGCGTCGCGTTGCCAAACACCAGATGATTGCCATACCGTTTGGAGAGATTTTCAATAACGACCGGGAAATTCCTGAGCGGGGCGATGGCGGAAACTTCAAACGCAAAGCAGATGTATCCTCTTCGTCGACTTCAATGATTTCGAGTTTTTCGAGCATCTTAACGCGCGACTGTACCTGGTTGGTTTTGGAATAAGTACCTTTGAAACGATCAATAAAATCCTGATTGCTATCAATCATTTTCTGCTGTTCCTCGGCCTGTTTCTGTTGCTGTTCCCTGCGCTCCTTGCGTAACTGCAGATAAGTAGTGTAATTTACCTTATAATCGTAAATGCGCCCCATGGTGATTTCGATGGTTCGGGTAGTGATGTTATCAACAAAGGCCCGGTCGTGCGAAATCACCATTACCGCTTTGGCATTATTGATAAGAAATTCCTCCAGCCATTGGATGGACTCAATGTCCATGTGGTTGGTGGGCTCATCGAGCAAAATAAGGTCAGGTTTCTGAAGCAGGATTTTTGCGAGCTCAATCCGCATGCGCCATCCGCCGCTGAACTCACTCGTAGGACGGGTAAAATCGTCGCGGACAAAACCCAACCCGAGCAATATCTTTTCCACTTCAGCATCGAAGTTTATCTCTTCAACGGCATAGAACTTTTCGCTTAACGTTGAAACTTGCTCAATGAGGCTGTAATAGCTTTCCGATTCATAATCGGTGCGAGCTGCCAGTTCAGCATTCAGCGAATCAATCTCGTGCTGCATGGCAAATATATGCGAAAAAGCCTGAGCAGCCTCTTCAAACACCGAGCGCTTGTCGTCGGTCATCAAATGCTGGGGTAAATATGCGATAACAGCATCTTTGGGTGCCGATATCTTTCCTGCCGATGAATTTCGCACACCTGCAATGATTTTGAGCAGGGTCGATTTGCCTGCGCCATTTTTGCCCATCAGAGCTATACGGTCCTTTTCGTTTATGGCAAACGATATATCTTTAAATAAGGTGGTTCCTCCAAATTCTACTGTTAATCCGTCAACTGAAATCATCCTGTTTTTTTAATGAGGCGCAAAGATAAACAGATTCGGAAAATATTAGCCATCAGAATAATTGCTTTGAAGGGTATTTTTATATATCAAACTATTTGTTATTGTTTTATTATAAGGGGGATGTAAACACAGGTCAATGATTTTGAACAAGCCTGCTATTGTATTGTTGCAAGTTCTTTGGACTTATAGAGCTTTATTGGAGTGCCACGAAAAGTTTTTTTAGCCTGATATTTTGATCTTTAATTTTCTGATTCAATAAAACTTATGCTGCTTCCATTAACTGTAATCTTGTATGTGCTGCATTTACTGAGTTCGATATTGGCAGAAACATAATTATCGGAAAAAAGTGTTACTGAAACAATACCCGTCATCGGATAACTAAAGGTTGATGTTGTGCTTCCCGGACCAATATTATCAATAGTATATTTGTTTTTCCCCCGTTTTTTTGAAAACATTATTTTAGCT
>JAAUTT010000484.1 GCA_012031335.1 Bacteroidales bacterium
TTATTGAAAAACAGATATTATCCGCTGCCAGGCCGACAATAATTACACAACCATTTATATACAAAACCATAAGGACATTGTTACATCGCGCACCCTGAAGGAGTTTGAAGCAGCGTTGCCTCCGGGTTTTATAAGAATCCACCAGTCGCACCTGATTAATGCAGGGTTTATACGGCAATTGACAGACAAAATACCTGTGTTGTTCTTCATGATAATAGCCGAATACCGGTAGCTATCCGAAAACGCAGCCTCATTGCAGAATATCTGAAACAAGTGCCTTCCATATAGGATTTTTGTTCCTTGAGTCCGCTTGAACAGACCGCCGCCAGCAAGGAATTTGTATTTAAGGCTTCGCCGCGCATTTGAATAAAAGGTGTAAAGTCAAAAATTTTAATCCGGTATTTTTCATTTCAGTCATTACAGCAGTATGCCCCATATTTCTGGGGTAGGGTTTACCAACGACAATTTTAATTGAAAATATTACGGATTGCAGGAATCGTTTAAACATTTTTTTGTAAAAAGACATTTTGAAACGGGATGATATCACCCTGTAGGGGTGAAATATCAATAGCCCGGGGTTTTAACCCCGGGTATATATAATAGCAGGTGTATTTCCCGGCGCGTGAAAACGTTGGCAGAAGTCATGAGGTTGTTGTCGCCGGAAATGAGCAATCGTTTTTATGAGGCGGCTCCCCTGCAAACAATCTTTTATTAAAATTTTAATTTTCGTTTTTAAAATTTTAAAAATCTAACCTGGATTATTCGTAAAACCTTAATAACTCACCCCGGCCCCTCTCCTTAAAGAGAGGGGAGAAAGAACGCACCACATTATTTTCGCAGTGTTTCAAAGGAGGCCGTGTAAAAAGTTAAATTTTAAACACTAAGACACTTTAGCCACGAAGAAATGCATCATAATATCAATACTTTGTGTCTTTCTGTCTTTGTGTTTAAATTGTATTTTGTGACTTTTTAGACACCCTCTTTAAATGTTTTCTTTTTTAAAATTTTACAATTCCCACTTGGAATCGAATTCTAATTCATCCCAAACGAATTCTCAGCAGACACCTGCACTTACCCGGATTGCTTTCTCTTTAAAAACGGGTGTGGTATATTCGTTTTCACTGCCAGCATAGTAATAACATCAAAACCCAAACGAATATGCAAAATTATAATCAAGCTCCGCTCGATGGCAATTTAAAAGAACAAGCCATCACGCAATTCAGACAATTACGGCAATCGTTGCCAACACCACCGCCATTCAGTCCTTCCGAAAGGAAAATAGTACAAAGTATGAACGAACTCCGAAAGCCCTTTGTAGAAAAGGCTTTGAGCTATGGAGAAAAAGTTCCGGCCATTCTCCCCTCGTTTATAAAAATTGACGAGTTAAAAATGGACCTGGCGACTTACCTCGACTACGCCGATCTTATGAAAGAATACGAACTGTTGGGTAAAAAACTGCGCGACCTGATGTTTTCGGCAGGTGCCGACTGTTTTTATGCTTCTCTTGGCATCTACAACTCGGCAAAAATGGCCATGCGTGTAGGGATGTCCGAAGCCAAACCTATTGTTGACGACCTTAAGATATTATTCGAGAAAGAGGCGCCCGAAGAAGTTGATGAAGAACCGGTAACCAATACCGCTAAATAAACAGAAAAGGGGAACCCGGGCAGTGATTCCCCTTTTTTTGTTTCTATTTTCATTACATCATCCCATTGAAATAAAGCACCGATGCACAAAAACACTGCACCGATGCACACTTTTTGTGCATGGGCCACCTTGTTTAAGGTATCCCCCCACCTTGAGCAAGGGGGGGTCCCCTCCTGTTCAAAGCCCCCATACGAAGTAAATTTGTGCATGCGTGCACCGGAATTGTGCATGCCACACCTTGCCAAGGCCATGGTTGCAGTAAAAATGTGCACGCATGCAGTAAAATTGTGCATCATTGCAAACAGGGAATAAACCGGTTCTCTATTTACCACCGAAGAACATGCAGGATAGTATTTGAACATTTCGTATGGCAGATGGGTTAAACGGATATTACTCGTACCCCAAAACCTCACCCTATGAAAACATACTTTACTTTTCTGCTGCTGGGATTAATATGCTCCGTGGCTTCGGCACAGATGGACAACAGATTTTACCATCCTTCCAAAGCCATGATTCCTATTGATCCATAGATTTTGAAACCATTAGTCTGCCCATAGAAAACGATACCGTAACGGCTGTTTTATTTAAACCCATGCAGCCCACGCCCAAGGCTACCATTTTTTATGTACATGGCTCGGGTGGCAATGTATCGACACATATCAAATATGCGCGGCCACTCGTTGCCGATGGATTTCAGGTTTTTATGGCCGACTCAGGGATATGGTAAATCGACAGGGAAACCCACGCATGTTAATGTGGTGAAGGATGGACAAATTTTATTTGACTATATGCTGAAACACCCCGCGGTTGCTAATACCAAAATTATTGTATATGGCGCATCCATGGGCTCTCAGGCAGCTGTGCATCTTACCCTTAAAAACCAGGGGAAAATCAGCGCACTGGTTATCGATGGCGGTCTCAGCTCCATGACCGACATTGCCCTGGCCTCGGCTCCGCAGGCACAGCACGATGTTATAAAAGCCATGCTTAAAATGCCCTACGAAGCCAAAGAAGATATCAAGGCCATTGCGGGTGTAATGCTGTTGTTCATTCATTCGCGCGAAGACAATCGGTACCCTTTAGCCAGGCCGAAGTAAATTATGCCAACGCCACAGCAGCGAAGGATTTCTGGATATATGCCGGCGATCACCTAATGGCCCCCATCCTGTTTCGCGACGAATTTCTGCGCCGTATAAACCAGTTAATACAGTAGCAATGGGTTGGTTTTTAAACACGAGGACACTATAGTCACGAAGAAATACGTCAGAATTTCAATACTTCGTGCCTTCGTGTCCTCGTGTTTAAATTGTATTTTCTACATTGATTCTCCAGCCAGGCATTAAGGCATCAGTTTCATCCTTAAATAAGTAAATATCATGGCATACATTTCGGCGGCCTGTTTATTGGTGGATGCGGCACCATGTCCACCTTCGAGGGTTTCGTGGTAATAGAACGGATGACCATATCCAGCCATCTTGGCTGCCATTTTCCGGGCATGCCCCGGATGTACCCTGTCGTCGGTTATGGAGGTTACAAAAAACACTTCGGGATATTTTTTATCCTTCATCATATTCTGATAAGGAGAAAACTTTTTCAGATATTCCCAATCCTCAGGTTTGTCGGGATCGCCATATTCGGCCATCCAGCTGGCACCGGCAAGCAGTTTCGAATACCGTTTCATATCGAGCAAGGGAGCGCCTATAATAGCCGCTTTGTAAAGATCGGGACGCTGGGTAAACGCAACCCCCGTTAACAAGCCGCCGTTGCTCCATCCAAAGATACCGAGATGTGCCGGAGAGGTGATGTTACGTTTTATGAGGTCTTCGGCCACCGCAAAGTAGTCATCGTAAGCATTCTGTCTCTTATCTTTTATGGCCGAGAGATGCCAGGATGGTCCAAACTCACCGCCACCACGGATATTGGCAATTACCGAAACACCACCCTGTTCCAGCCATGCCATGCCACCCAGCTTATCGTAATCGGGTTTGCTCGATATATTAAAACCACCGTAAGCATCGATTATTACAGGATTTTTTCCGTTCAATACCATGTTTTTGTTGAAGGTTATAAAGTAAGGAATTTTAGTTCCGTCTTTCGAAGTAGCCCAATATTGCTCCACTTTTAAATTGGAGGCATCGAAATAATTACGTTCCTGTTTGGTCTTTGTAAGCTTGTCGGTTTGGCCGTAGTAAAGCGTGGATGGCGAAATGGTACTGGTGTATAGAAAAAAATAATCGTTCGAAGTGTTTTCGGAACTTACCACATAGATGGATCCAAAACCGGGAGCATTGATATCCGATCCCACCCACTTATCATTTACAAGCCGATATTTTAAAAGCTTACTTTTAACATTTTCGACCAGATTCACTATCATAAAATCCTTGCATGCCGAAACGGATTCGATGCTCGAACTGGCATCGGGCTGATGAATGAGCTTTACATTCAGTTTACCCTTGATGTCGTCATCAATATTCAAACTCAGCAAAGCGCCTGCCAGATACATGGTGCCGTTTACTTTCCAGTCGGACTGCAATGCGAAAGTCATGTTCAAATCGAAAACATCTTTCACCTCGGCATCCACAGGTATCTGCGACCGGACATACTTATCCCCCTGCAGAAAATAAATTTCCTGGTTGTAAAACGAAACACCATTCACAAAACCCGTGATAAGCCTGTTACCGGAATAGAAAGTCAAGGGGAAAGTGCCCAGGTTGGCCGAATCTGTTTCGAAGATTACTGTGGCATCCTTGAGCGGGGTATTTCTTTTCCACTTTTTTACTATCCGCGGGTAGCCGGAAGTGGTAACGGTGCCACTCCCCTGATCGGGCGAAATTAACAAGGTATTTCTGTCGAACCACGAAGCGCTGCTTTTGGATGCTTCTACAAAGAAACCGTTTTTAACAAACTCCTTTTTCACAGCATCGTACTCGCGTATTTCGCCCTTGTCGGTGCCGCCATCGGAAAGGTTCACCAAACAGAGCTCATAATCGGGTTCCAGCCATGTTACACCCTGGTATACCCATTTTTTATTTTCGTCGTGCCGACAGCTCATCGAAATCGATCATGGTTCCCACTCGGTTTTTCCGGCAACGTAATCGTCTTTCG
>JAAUTT010000485.1 GCA_012031335.1 Bacteroidales bacterium
TAAAAAATCCGATATAGTGTTTGTTTTCGGCGGGCTTAACCATAACCAGGGCAACGATAGCGAAGGTGCCGACCGGCCAAATCATCGACCTTGCCCTACAGGGCAGGACAAACTCATCGGACGAAATAATCAGGGCCAATCCAAAAACCGTTGTTGTTATGCTTACAGGAACGGCCGTAGAATTTGGCGCATGGCTCCAGGCAGTGCCTGCATTGCTCCACCACAGCTATTTAGGCATGGAAGGGGGCAATGCCATAGCAGATGTGCTCGAAGGCATTGTGAACCCATGCGGCAAATTGCCTTATACCTTCCCAATAAAGCTTGAAGACTCCCCTGCCCACCATTGGGGCGAGTACCCGGGCAAAGACGGAAAAGTGCACTATACCGAAGGTATATTTGTAGGTTACAGGTATTTCGATACAAAAAACGTAGCGCCGCTTTATCCATTTGGTTACGGCTTGTCCTACACCACCTTTGAGTATGGCCAAATGAGGGTTCAGCCAAATGCCAAAACCGGTTCAAAAGTGAAGGTTTCGTTTGAAGTAAAAAACACAGGGACAATGGAAGGAAAAGAAATCTCACAAATTTATGTCCGTGATGTTGAAAGTTCGGTTGAGCGTCCGTTGAAAGAATTAAAATCGTTCACAAAAACAGCACTTGCGCCAGGCGAAAGCAAGGTAATTGTTGTTGAACTTAACGAAAAAGCTTTTCAATTCTACCATCCCGAACAGAGAAAATGGCTGACTGAACCAGGCAAATTCGAAATATTGGTAGGTAGTTCCTCCATGGATATTAGATTAACGAGTGAGGTTGAATTAAATTAAAATTGACTAAAAGCAAAATCTGCAGAAATAAACTAATAAAATGAAAAAATTGCCTTTTATGAAAACGTTCCTACAAATACTATTTATCAGCACAATGGTTGCTGCGTGCAAACAAAGTCCCAATACAGCACAACAGCAGCCCAAGGTGGACAAAATGGACTGGTGGCGCGAAGCCAAATTCGGCATGTTCATCCACTGGGGGCTTTATGCTGTGCCGGCCGGGGAGTACGATGGCCAAAAAGTGCCACACCTTGGCGAGTGGATCATGAACGATGCACACATTCCAATTCATGAATACGAAAATATGCAGCCTCCTTCAATCCCGTTAAATTTAATGCCGATGCGTGGGTATCCATAGCCAAAAATGCCGGGATGAAATACATTGTTATCACTTCCAAGCACCACGATGGCTTTTGCCTGTGGGATTCAAAAATCACCAAGTGGGACATAATGGATGCAACGCCCTACAAAAGGGACATTTTGAAAGAACTGGCAGAAGCCTGCAAAAAGCAGGACATTAAGCTGTGTTTTTACCATTCCATTATGGACTGGCACCACCAGGACGCGCAAGCTGTTTGGGAACCCTACTACAACCAGGATTTTAGAAGTGAGGGCTATAAAGTAAACCCGAATTTTCAAAACTACTTTCAGCATTACCTGAAGCCGCAAATTAAGGAATTGGCTACCGGATATGGTGATGTTGGCATAATTTGGTTCGATGGTGAATGGATTCCCGATTACACCACCGAGATGGGCAAGGAGCTTTACAATTATATTTTGGAGCTGAAGCCGGACATGATCGTGAACAACAGGGTAGATAAGGGAAGGCAAGGTATGAACGGAATGAATTCCGAAGGCGATTTTGCAGGCGACTTTGGCACACCAGAACAGGAAATCCCCGATACGGGCATTGCGGGCAAAGACTGGGAATCGTGCATGACCATGAACGATACCTGGGGGTACAAGCACTTTGATGACAACTGGAAGTCTGACACCTTGTTGATCCACAACCTAATCGATATCGTTTCCAAAGGAGGGAACTTTTTGCTGAATGTAGGCCCTACCGCCGAAGGTGTATTTCCTGAACAAAGCATACAGCTTCTAAATGCAATAGGCGAATGGCTGAAAGTAAACGGAGAGTCGGTTTATGGAGCCGGGGCCAGTCCTTACGACAAACCTGAATGGGGAAGGTACACCCGGAAAAACAACAGGATATTTGGACATGTATTTGAATTTCCTGAAAACAATCAATTGGTTATTCATGAATCTCTTTCAAAAGTAAAAAAGGCCTATTTACTGGCCGATAAAGAACAGCAACCATTGTCCATTCAAAAATCGGGCAAGGGGTATTTGGTAGCACTGCCGGCCGGAATGCAAAAAAGAATTGCCACAGTAATTGTCTTTGAGACAGAATGAGTTATTTAACCTGCAACCGCTGAAAACCGATAATACTCATCAAAATATAAACATTAAAACATGAATAAATATGTAAAGCCCCACAGTACTATTATAATTATGTTTTTGTTTTTCCGGCTGTGCACCGGAACTGGCTTAACCCCTTTACAAGCTCAATCGGTGGCACCTGAAAAAGTGATTGTTCCATTAAATGATCAAACCGCCCTAAGCATTGAAGCCTTCTCCGACAGAATTTTCAGGATAAGGTTGTCCGAAAAAATGAGTTTCCGGAAACATGGATGGAACGGTATGAAATTATCAATGCCGATTTAGAAACAGCGCAGGTGAATGTGTTAATTGATGGGGACATTCAGACAATCCGGTCGCAGGGGCTTCAATTCTCGATCGATAAAAATGCAAAAACCATTTCTGTATCTACCGTGGCCGGTGAGCCGATTATTGACCAGATAAACCTTGACATGCCCCCTGCCCTGGAACAGGAACTGATCCAGTCGGTGGGAGCATACTTCGGTACAGCTACCCGGCGCGGCAATATCATTGGTGACGGTGCCAGCATTGAGGGCGATAAGGACGTAGCTGGGGCAATAAGAGATGAAAGCAAGGCATTCATGCTATCCATTAAACCAGGTGAACGCTTTTATGGAGGCGGGGCCACCAGTCGGAAAAATATTCAGCACCGGGGGGAAGTACTGCGTATGTGGACGATTTACCAGAAAACCGAGATCCCTATCCCGTTTTTAATGAGTTCCGAAGGATGGGGTATTTTCAACAATACAACAAGCATTAACTATTTTGATGTAGGCAGGTTCAAGGATGACAAATTGTGTGTGCTGAATTCCGAAAAAGACATTGATTTATACCTGATGCTGGGATCATCCATGTACGATGTGCTGGATAAGTACACCACCCTCACCAAAAAATCATTTATCCTGCCCCGTTGGGCATATGGACTCGCTTTTGGCGGCAACACCATGGAAGATCAGTTGGACGTGATGAATGATGCCCTTCAATTCAGAAAAGAAAATATCCCCTGCGACATAATGTGGCTCGAACCGCAATGGATGGAAACGTATTACGACTTTTCCACTTCTAAAAGCTGGGACTTAAAAAAATTTCCCGCAGAGCCGTTTTGGGAGGTCGATAAGTATCCGAAGTACGAACACCCTTTATTGTTTGTATCCAGGCTTCATGAAATCGGTTTCAAGCTTGCGCTGTGGTTATGCATTGACCACGACCTTACCATTAAAGAAGAAGATGGCATTGCTGTAAGGTCCGGAAGGAGGCTTCCGGATTGGAGCACTGGTTCGATCATCTTACCAGATTTATAGACCAGGGAATAGACGGGTTCAAGCTGGATCCCGGAAGGACGCTTGACGAACACCCAGATCGGAAATACCACAATGGAAGTACCGACAGTGAAATGCACAATTTAAACCAGGTGCTTTTGTCAAAACAGATGAACCAAACATTCAGGGAACACAAAGGCATGCGTTCATTTCACCACTATTGCGGTGGATACGCCGGTTCCCAGCATTGGGGAGCTGCTACAAGTGGCGATAACGGGGGGCGGAAAAGACGCGCTGTTCGATCAGCTCAACCTTGGCCTAAGTGGTTTTAGCAATACTTCCATTGACGTTCTGGACGTAAAGCAAAACCATATTGCTGCCATGCACCTTGGGTTTATGTTGCCATGGGTTCAGATAAACAGTTGGTACACACTGCTTCATCCCTGGTATTTTCCGCCCAATGAAAAAGAAGCTTTTACATATTATGCCCGGTTACGCCACAGCCTAAATCCGTACATTTATTCTGCTGCCATAGAAAACCACCTGACCGGTAAACCGATACTGAGGGCAATGCCGCTCGAATTTCCCGATGACCGGGAGGTAGATAACATGATATACCAATACATGTTCGGAGACAATATTTTAGTTGGCGTCTTTAGCGATTCTGTGTATCTGCCACAGGGCAAATGGATAAACTTTTGGGATAATGAAATACGTAATGGAGGGAAAAAAATCCATGCCGGTTATCCGCAAAACAGAGGAGGAGCAATGTTTGTAAAGGCCGGAGCCATTATTGCCTACCGCGAAATTAGCGATTATCTCGGCGAAGAACCATTGCACAAGGTTCAATTGTCCGTGTATCCTCAAGGCAGGAGTGAATACACCTTGTATGAGGATGATGGTGTTTCATTCGACTATGAAAAGGGAAAGATCGCTTCAACAAGGTTTACAAGCCATGCCGAAAACAAAAGTCTGGAGTTCGTCATTGAGGCTACACAGGGCGATTATAATGGCAGACCCTTGTCGCGGGGGTATTCCATCAACTTCTTTACCATTAAGAAGCCCGCCACAGTAAAGGTAAATGGTAAAATAACTGATAAATGGTCGTACGATGGTTCAGGTAAATTGAGCCTTGAAGTTGACCGACAGGAAAATGAGCGCACACAAATATTGATTACAAACTGATAAGTATATGAAACGGAGCATGACTAAATAATTATTAAGA
>JAAUTT010000486.1 GCA_012031335.1 Bacteroidales bacterium
TCAATAAGCTCTTTTTCATTATTTTCAAGCAGAGCTTTTACTTCCTTTTTGGTTATTTCGTCGAAATCTCCGTCAAGCCATTCCTGGGCTTTTTTCTTTACAATTGCAAGTAATTTTGTATTTTCCATACACTTAGGGTTTATATGTATAAAATCTAACTTAAATAGGCTATAAATTACAAATTCTCTAGTTTATTTAAACACACTTTCAGGCTTTCTTTCCAGTGAGGAATTTCTATTTCAAAAGTAGTTTTTATTTTCGATTTGTTTAGAACACTATAGTAAGGACGCTGAGTCGGACTTGGATAATCTTTGGTTTCGATGGGTATTATCTTTGCCCTTCCACCTGTCAATTCGGTAATTTCGCAAGCAAAAATCGTACCAGGAGCATACACCTTCGTTCGAAAAAATGGTATATACCCGTTCTTTTCCCGTTCTTTTGTTGGTAATTAATGATTGAAATGATTGAAATTGCCAGATCTCCTGCGTAAGTTGGAGTTCCTATCTGATCGTAAATAACAGTTAACTTCTCCCGTTCAGCCGCCAAACGCCTGATTGTTTTTACGAAATTATTGCCATAGGCAGAATAAAGCCATGACGTTCTTATTACAATAGATTCCTGGTATTTCAGTGCTTCGATTTCTCCATCGGCTTTGGTTTTACCGTAAACTGAATTTGGAGAAATGGGGTTATCTTCTTTATAGGGGACGAAGTTGGTTCCCGAAAAGACATAATCTGTTGAGATATGGATTAAAAATGCCTTTAACTGATTTGATATATTTACAAGATTCCGTACGGCATCTACATTGATCTTCCGGGCAAGGTCTGTTTCAGTTTCGGCTTTGTCTACTGCTGTATATGCCGCACAGTTAATGATATATTGAAATTTTTTACCCCCGCAGAATTTAACAAGAGAATCCATATCAGTAATATTGAGATCTTCAATATCCGTGAATACAACATGAGCATTATCAAAAAGCTGAACACGATTTCTGAGTTCTGAACCCAATTGTCCGTTTGATCCGGTTACAAGAATTTCTATCATTTCAAATAAATAAAGTTATTGTCTGCTTCCCGAAACGAGGGGTGTTTTATATCTTTTGCCGAAAGAACAGCTTTAGAAGCAGGTATTTTCCAATCAACATTCAGTTGGGAATCGTTGTAAATTATGCCTCTTTCATTTTGAGGACTATAATAATCGTCGCATTTGTAGTAAACAATTGTTTCGTCGGTTAATACCGAAAAACCATGAGCAAAACCTTGAGGAACCAGTAATTGATATTTATTCTCAGCAGATAATTCAATTCCGAACCATTTTCCATAAGTTTGGGATCCCTTCCGGATATCAACCGCAACGTCCCATATGGCACCCTGAAGTACACGAACAAGTTTGGTCTGGGCATTTGGATTCAACTGATAGTGTAATCCTCTTATTACGCCATATCCTGATTTGGATTGGTTATCCTGAACGAACTCAATGTTTATGTTTTGTTCTGCGTATTTATTTTTATTATAGCTTTCAAAAAAGTAACCTCTTTCATCCTGAAAGACATTTGGTTCAATAATTAAAAGGTCCGGGATATCAGTCTTTATAAGCTTCATTTGTTTTTTGGGCCAAAAGTAATAATCTTTTCGTTTGCCAAACTAATGAGATATTCACCATACTGGTTCTTTTTCATTGGTTCCGCCAGTTTTAATAGTTGATCCTTATTGATATAGCCTTTTGTAAAAGCAATTTCTTCAATGCAGGAAACTTTTAATCCCTGTCGTTGTTCAATAGTGGCAATAAAGTTGGATGCCTGTAATAAACTATCGTGTGTGCCTGTATCCAGCCAGGCCATTCCTCTTCCCAGTAACTCAACTTTAAGTCTTTTTTCTTCAAGATACAGCCTGTTCAGGTCTGTTATCTCAAGTTCACCCCTGGGGGAGGGTTTTAATGTTTTAGCTTTTTCAACAACATCGTTCGAATAGAAGTAAAGTCCGGTTACAGCGTAATTCGATTTTGGCCGGGTAGGTTTTTCTTCCAGGCTAATCACATTTCCATCACTATCAAATTCCACTACACCATATCGTTCAGGATCTTTAACATAATAGCCGAAGACTATTGCTCCATCTTCGAGATTTGAAGTATCGGATAGAATTTTCCCGAAACTGTACCCGTAAAAAATATTATCACCAAGAACTAAACAAACATTATCGTTTCCGATGAATTTTTCTCCGATTAAAAATGCTTGAGCCAGTCCGTCAGGTGAGGGCTGAATTTCATAATTTAATTTAAGTCCGATGTGGTTGCCATCACCGAGTAAATCCTGATAAAGAGAAATGTCTTTAGGTGTTGAAATTATCAATATCTCCCTGATGCCGGAAAGCATCAGGACAGATAAAGGATAATATATCATTGGTTTATCGTAAACCGGAATGATTTGTTTGGATATGGTTTTGGTAATTGGGTATAATCTTGTACCCGAACCACCTGCCAGGATAATGCCTTTCATTTTACAACTTTTTCAAAGTAAGCGATTGTTTTCTTTAGTCCCTCTTCCAAAGGAAGTTTTGGTTCCCATCCCAGTTTCTCTTTTGCCAAACTGATATCAGGCTGGCGTTGAATTGGATCATCCTGAGGTAAAGGCATATAAACCAGTTCGGATTTTGAGTTTGTTAATCTTATTATTTCCCGGGCTAACTGCAGGATTGTAAATTCTCCCGGATTGCCAATGTTAACGGGTCCGGTAAAATCATCCGGCGAAGCCATCATACGAATAAAGCCTTCAACCAGGTCGTCTACATACTGAAAACTCCTGGTTTGCTGACCGTCGCCATAAATTGTAATATTTTTATTTTGAAGCGCCTGAACAATAAAATTAGATACAACGCGTCCATCATTAGGATGCATTCTGGGACCATAGGTGTTGAATATGCGAACCAATTTGATTTTTACTCCGTTTTGGGAATAATAATTCATAAAAAGAGATTCAGCACAACGTTTTCCTTCATCGTAGCATGAGCGGACTCCAATTGGATTCACATTTCCCCAATACGATTCGGTTTGTGGATGTATTACCGGATCGCCATAAACTTCGCTGGTAGATGCCTGAAGAATTCTGGATTTGGTTCTTTTGGCAAGTCCCAGCATATTAATAGCTCCCATTACCGAAGTTTTAATGGTTTTGATAGCATTAAACTGATAGTGAATAGGAGATGCCGGACAGGCAAGATTGTAAATTTCGTCAACTTCTGCAAAGAAAGGCATGGTAACATCGTGTCGTACCAATTCAAAATTTGGATTACCAATCAGGTGGATAATATTTTGTCTGTTTCCGGTAAAAAAGTTATCGAGACAAATAACTTCGTGACCCTCGCTCAACAATCTGTCGCTCAGATGTGAGCCAATAAAACCTGCACCTCCGGTGATAAGAATTCGTTTCTTCATTTATTTATAATTAATTGTCTAAACTAATAAAAATCAGGAATTGATTACAGCAGGACGTCCGATACTGTAATAGGTATATCCCATTTCTTTCATTTCAGTAGGTTCATAAATATTTCTACCATCAAATATAACTTTATTCCTGAGTAATCGTTCGATCACCTTAAAATTTGGAATTCTGAATTCGGGCCATTCGGTTATAACTAGCAAAGCATCAGCATCGAGGAGTGCGTCATAGGAATCTTTACCATAGGATATTTGATCACCCAGTTTGTGCTTAGCTTCCTTCATGGCTACCGGGTCATAAGCCTTTACGTGTGCTCCTTCACTTAGAAGCTTTTCAATTATAATAACGGAAGGAGCTTCCCGCATATCGTCAGTCTGAGGTTTGAACGAAAGTCCCCAGACAGCAAAGGTTTTTCCTTTTAGTGAACCATTATAATGGTTTTTTATTTTGTCGAAAAGAACACTTTTCTGTTTATTATTTACACTTTCAACCGCTTTTAAGATTTCGAGTGAATATTTATTATCGCTCCCGGTTCTAATTAAAGCCTGAACATCTTTTGGAAAACAGGATCCACCATAACCAATACCTGGGTAGATAAATTTATTACCAATCCTTGTGTCTGCACCAATTCCTTTACGCACCATATTCACATCCGCACCAACTATTTCGCAAAGGTTGGCTATATCATTCATAAAGGATATTTTAGTTGCCAGCATAGCGTTGGAAGCATATTTGGTCATTTCGGCGGAATGTATATCCATAAAAATTAAAGGATGTCCATTTAACAGAAAAGGCTTATAAAGCCGGTTCATAATTTTCTGAGCTGCTTCCGAGTCTATGCCAACCACAATTCTGTCGGGTTTAAGAAAATCTTCTATTGCATTACCTTCTTTCAGAAATTCAGGATTTGAGGCCACATCGAAAGGAACTTCCATACCTCTTTTGGTAATTTCGTCCTGAATAGCAGCCTTTACCTTTTTAGCGGTTCCAACAGGTACAGTACTTTTGTTAATTATAACCATGTAGTGATCAATATTTTGACCAATTTCTCTGGCTACACCCAAAACATATTTCAAATCGGCGCTTCCATCCTCATCCGGAGGAGTGCCCACGGCAATAAAAACTGCATCAGCATCCAGTATACTATCTTTCAGACTTGTAGTAAAGGCTAACCTGTTTTTTTCAATATTTCTCATTACCAGCTGGTCTAAACCCGGCTCGTAAATTGGAATAATGCCTTCTTTTAATTTTTGGATTTTTTCAGCATTAATGTCTACACAAGTAACATTTATTCCGGTTTCTGCAAAGCAGGC
>JAAUTT010000487.1 GCA_012031335.1 Bacteroidales bacterium
TTCACGTATATTCGAACTAATCAGGAGTGGCGACTTTTTAATACTTCAATTACTTCCTCAATACGATGATTCTTGGCTGTTAACAAAACCAGGAGATGATACATCAGGTCGGCAGCTTCATTTAGAAACAAATCATCATTCTGATCCTTAGCTTCAATAACAAGCTCAACAGCTTCTTCTCCCACTTTCTGGGCTATTTTGTTAATCCCCTTAGTAAAGAGTTTTGTGGTGTATGAACCTTCAGGCATTGTTGCTTTACGGTTGTCAATCAAATCCTGAAGATATTTAAGGAAAGAAATTCTGTCGACATTACTTTCATCAAAACATGTATCGGACCTGTGTGGCAAACAGGACCACGTGGATTAACCTTAATTAAAAGTGTGTCGTTGTCACAATCGGAGGTAATGGAAACAACATCCAAAAAGTTACCACTTTCCTCCCCTTTTGTCCATAAACGATTTTTGGTACGGCTATAAAAAGTTACAAGCTTTTCGGCGTTAGTTTTATTGTAAGCATCCTGATTCATAAAACCCAGCATCAGAACCTTATTGGTTTTATTGTCCTGAATAATAGCAGGTACCAGGCCATTTAATTTCTCAAAGTCTAAACTCATTTTTTAATTATTTACGATTCTTACAGGTATTCCTTCGTTGCGAAGATAATTCTTAAGATCTCTAATCCCTATTTCTTTAAAATGAAAAATACTTGCAGCCAATCCGGCATCAGCTTTACCATTTGTAAATACCTCACGAAAATCTTCCATTTTACCAGCTCCACCCGATGCAATTACCGGAATTTGCAATGATTGAGAAAGTTGTGAAAGGGCATCACATGCAAATCCGCTTTTTACCCCATCGTGGTTCATGGAAGTAAATAATATTTCGCCAGCTCCTCTGTTTTCAGCTTCTTTAGCCCATGTAAACAGTTCCTTTTCTGTTGGTATTCTTCCTCCATTCAAAAAACAGTCCATTTTCCGTTCTCATATTTTGCATCAATTGCGACTACCACAAATTGTTGTCCGAAACTACTCAGCAATCTGACTTATCAGTTCCGGCTTTCGAAACAGCAGCTGAGTTTATCGAAAGTTTATCAGCTCCGGCTTCCAATAATACATCAGCATCGGCCAATTCGCTCACACCGCCACCAACGGTAAAAGGAATATTGATATGCAAAGCTATACGCTTAACTAATTCCACAAGTGTCTTACGCTTTTCGTGCGATGCAGTAATATCCAGGAAGACAAGCTCATCAGCGCCTTCCCTGGCATATAAAGCGCCAAGTTCCACAGGATCGCCAACACTTTTAATATTCTCGAAATTGATGCCTTTTACAGTTTGTCCGTCTTTTATATCCAAACAAGGGATAATACGTTTTGCTAACATATTGTTCTTATAAAAATATCTTTAGATCGTTTAAGTTAATGTTTCCCTCATAAATGGCCTTACCGATAATAACCCCATCCATTCCGATCTCAGCAAGTTCTTTCAATTCCGAAATATGGGTTACACCACCACTGGCTACAAGTTTCAATCCGGGAAATTCATTTCTTAAAGCCTTATACAATTCAAGAGATGTACCTTGTAACATTCCATCTTTTGAAATGTCGGTACAAACAACATACTTAACCCCTTCATGTGAATAATCATTCAGAAAATTGCTGAGACTTCGGTCGGAAATTTGCTGCCAACCAGCTACTGCAACCATTCCATTTTTCACATCTGCCCCCAGAATAATCTTGTCGTTGCCATATTCCTCTATCCATTTTTTAACCATTCCAGGATCACTAACAGCCACACTACCCGTAGTAATTTGAGTAGCTCCGTTTTCAAAAACTTTTCTAATATCATCATCGCTTTTGATTCCACCACCAAAATCGACAATTAAACTGGTGTTTGATGCTATGCTATTGAGTACTTTTAGATTAACAACATGTTTTGCTTTGGCCCCATCAAGATCAACAAGGTGTAAATAACGAATGCCATTATCTTCAAACCAACGGGCCACCTCTAAAGGATTTTCGTTGTAAATCTTTTTACTTTCGTATTCGCCCTGACTTAATCTGACACATTTACCACCGATAATATCTATTGCAGGAATAATACGCATCATAGTTCTATAAAATTTTTCAGGATTCGCTCTCCAACTGTCCCACTTTTTTCGGGATGAAACTGGGTAGCATAAAAATTATTTTTTTTCAGGGCAGCACTAAACGGAACAATATATTCCGAAGTGGCAATAGTATGATATCCAAGATCAGCATAATAACTATGCACAAATAGGTGAATTCATTTTCGAGCGAAGAATCGAAAATCCCATTTTCAAGGTTAAAGATTTTATTCCAGCCCATATGTGGGACTTTAATATGCTCCTTTTTTAAAGCTGGGTCAAATCTTCGTACATTTTCATCGAAAATCCCCAAACATTTTGTATTACCCTCCTCACTATGTTTGCACATAAGCTGAAGACCAAGACAAATTCCCAAAACAGGTTGTTTGAGGTTAATAATTAACCCGCTAAGTTTTGTCTCCTGCAAATAACGCATAGTATTGGCAGCTTCGCCAACTCCCGGGAAAATGACCTTGTCAGCCGATTGAATATCATTGTGATCTCCTGTAATTAAAGCATCAACTCCAAGTCGTTTCAAAGCATAATCAACGGAGCGTATATTGCCTGCATTATATTTAATAATTACAACATTCATAATGATAGCTTAAGAAAAAACAATTGTCCGATTGTTATAAACCAATGTCTTATGCTGAATATGAGCATAAATTGCCCGCGAAAGTACAATTTTTTCGAGATCCTTTCCCTTACGAATAAGATCTTTTATTGAATCAGTATGACTTATTCGCACTACGTCCTGTTCAATAATTGGTCCGGCATCCAGATCAGAAGTAACGTAGTGACTTGTTGCTCCAATAATTTTAACACCTCTTTCGTGAGCAGAATGGTAAGGCTTAGCTCCTGGAAATGCAGGTAAAAAGGAATGGTGAATATTAATAATTTTATTAGGATATTCTCTAATAAAGTTTTCTGAAAGGACTTGCATATACCTGGCTAAAACTAAAAAATCTATCTGTTTGCTTTTTAGTAATTCAATTTCGTTTTGTTCCTGTTCAGCTTTGTTTTTTTCGTTAACCGGTAAAAGATAATAATCAATACCAAATTGTTTAACTAAAGGTTCCATATCGGGGTGATTGCTAATTACCAAAGGAATTTCAACATTCCACTCACCCGATTGGAAACGTGCCAGCATATCGAAAAGACAATGAGACATTTTCGAAACGAAAATAGCCATCCTGGGTTTTTTCTTTGTAAAGAAAATATTCCATGTAAGATTGTATTTATTGGCAATGAGAGTAGAAAAGTAATCAGCTATTTTTTCTCTTGGAATGACAAATTTTTCAAGCTCCCATTCAATTCGCATAAAAAAAACTTTTTCCTGATGATCTACATGCTGATCGAGATAAATTACATTGCCATTATTCTGATATAAAAACTCGGTGATTTTCGCTACAATACCCGGTTTATCAGGGCAATACATTGATAGAATAGCGGTATCAGAACCATTGTTTTGAATTGCGGACATTCTTTCCTTATTTATTTAGAGTGTTCCTTTAGTTGAAGGTAAAACAAGCTTATCCAAATCGTAACGAATAGCCATTTTAATCGATCGGGCAAAAGCTTTGAAAATACTTTCAATTTTATGATGTTCGTTTGTGCCTTCAGCCTTTACGTTGAGATTCATTTTTGCCGCATCGGAAATAGATTTAAAAAAATGAAAGAACATTTCGGTTGGCATCTCTCCTATTTTTTCCCTTTTAAAGTCAGCCTCCCAAACTATCCATGGCCTTCCTCCGAAATCAATCGAAACCTGAGCCAGGCAATCGTCCATTGGAAGACAATATCCATAGCGTTCGATACCCCTTTTGCTACCTAAAGCTTTATGAAATGCCTCCCCCAGTGCAATTCCTGTGTCTTCAATTGTATGATGCTCATCAACATCCAAATCGCCTTTAACTTTTATAGTTAAGTTACAACCCGAATGCCTTGCGATCTGATCAAGCATATGATCGAAAAAACCTAATCCTGTTGAGATGTCTGATTTACCGTTACCATCCAGATCCAAATTAATGAAAATATCTGTTTCGGCTGTTTTACGCGACACTTCAGCTGTGCGTTCCTTCAGCGCTAAAAAGGCATAAATTTCATCCCAGGTTTCGGGATATAGAACACAAACACTTTCAAGGTTATTGGATATTACAGAATCTTTTAACTCACTACCTCTAAATAAAATGGCTTTTGAACCCAGGTTTTTAGCTAATTGTACATCGGTGAGCCGATCTCCTACTACATAAGAATTTTCCAAATCGTAAGTACCGTCAAGATATTTGCCCAACATTGCAGTGCCCGGTTTACGGGTAGGTACATCGTCTTCGGGAAAGGAGCGGTCAATATAGATATCATCAAAAATAATTCCTTCATTTTCAAGACACTTAAGCATCTTATTCTGTGCCGGCCAAAAAGTATTTTCCGGAATGATGATGTTCCTAAGCCATCCTGGTTGGTTACCATTGAAAATTCAAAATCAAGATTTCTTCTAATCCTGTAGAGATTTCTAAAAACACCAGGGATGAACTCCAGCTTCTCAAGCGAATCGACCTGAAAATCCCCAGGAGGTTCTGTAAGATTAAAGTTCCGTCGCGATCAATAAATAAACCTTTTTC
>JAAUTT010000488.1 GCA_012031335.1 Bacteroidales bacterium
ACAGGCAATTTCCCTAAAGACTTTTTCAAGCAGTTCAAAACCAAAGAGGATTTCCACTCCTTTTTTAATGACCTGTTTAAGCAGGGAGTCGAAGAAATGCTAAAGGCCGAACTGGACACCCACCTTGGTTATGATAAGCACAGCAAGGACGGTTATGGTACGGGCAATAGCCGAAATGGAAGCTATTGCTTATTTCCCTAAAAGTACGATATCTTTTGATACCGTCAAAAGATATGCTGTGTTTTATTGTTATGGTAAAACGACTTAAAATGACACCCGAATGATACGGATTATCAATGATTTGTGGTTATCTGTTGCATCCCCCGGCTAATCGGGGCAGGTTGGGTTATCAGTGTTCTATTGTTTTTACTGGCACACAGGCAATATACACTCCCATATTGATGTGATGCTGAGATAAATAATGTTGTCGGGAAGTACAAGAGTTGAAAACAGCGCTTTTAATTCTTACAACTATGGAATTTGATTCCAAAATTGTAAATTTGCATAATGATACATCGAGAAAGTGAAAAATATTAAGGAGTTGGCAGCTCAATTTAAGGCCATAGCAGTTGTTGGCCCCCGGCAATCGGGCAAAACCACACTAGTTAAGCATGTATTTCAAAATAAAGCCTATGCATCCTTAGAAAATCCAGATATACGCCAATTTGCTAAAGAAGATCCGAGAGGATTCCTTGCTCAGTATCCCAATGGGGCAATTTTGGATGAGATTCAGCGTGTGCCCGAACTATTTTCCTATCTGCAATTGATACTGGATGATGAACCCACTATGGGTAGATTTATCCTTACGGGTTCAAATAATTTTCTGTTGCAAGAATCAATCTCTCAAAGCCTTGCCGGTAGGGTGGCATATCTTTATTGTTGCCATTTCATTAAATGAACTCCCCGAAAATGAAAAGGCAGATGCTGCCCAGGTAGTTTTTAGGGGGCTTTACCCGACCTATATACGATCAACCAGTGAAACCGGATAGATGGTATCCCAACTATACCCGTACCTATATTGAAAGGGATGTCCGGCTCATAAAAAACATAACCAATCTTGACCGTTTTGAACGTTTCCTTAAGCTTTGCGCTGGAAGGATAGGCCAATTGCTCAACATGAACAGCCTGGCTATAGAAACCGGTGTAGACAACAAAACGATTGCCTCATGGTTAAGTATTTTGGAAAGCAGTTTTATCTTGTTCAGGCTGCAGCCACACCATGTAAATTTTAATAAGCGCATTGTAAAGATGCCAAAATTATATTTTTATGATACTGGCCTGGCCTGTTCACTACTTGGTTTTCAGGATGTAAATCAGATAAGGCTTAGCCCATACTATGGAGCCCTTTTTGAAAATATCGTTGTAAGCGATTTTCTAAAATACCGTTTTAATAGGGCTGAAAATGCCAACCTATATTTTTGGAGGGATAACACAGGCAATGAAATCGATATCGTACTAGAAAAACCTGATGGCCTTTATCCCATTGAAATAAAATCGGGTGAAACAGTCACCAATGAATTTTTTAAGGGTCTTAACCATTGGTTAAAAATCAGCAAGCAGGAAAATGGTACCATCATATATGGTGGGGATACAATTCAAAGACGGAGCAGCGGAATATTCGTTGTGCCTTGGAATCAATGGCACATAAACAATACTGATTAAACAGATTTTGCACTGATATTTGATTATCTGTAGCATCTGTGTTATCTGTGTCCTATGGTTTTAATGGCACACCGATGACACGGACTAAACGGATTTGCACTGATTGATTTGTGATTATCCTATGCATCCCCCGGCTAATCGGGGCAGGTTGGGTCATCGGTGTTTTATTGTATTTTATACGCCTCTACCATCTGTTTTATGCCTTGGGAGAGGGAGTATTTGTGCGCACCCAATTCAAGTTCTTTGAAAGTAGGCTCAACATTAATAACCAAAGAACCATAAAGCTTTTGATAAAGACTTGGCCTTGTTTTTTTAAGAAGCCACAAAAAAAAATCGAGGGGTTTTATTTGAGGCACGATTTTACCGAAACCCTCTTGTATTGTGTTTAATATTTCCGAGGTAGAAATCCCTTTTTGGTCAGCCAGTAGGAATATGCCTTCCTTTTCTTTTTCTATAATGTTTTGCAAAGCATGTACAAGCAGGTTAATATGGCAAAACTGCCGTGTGTTGTTCACGCCTTTAAATGGCAGGGGGATGCCTTTGTGGGCGAGTTTTATCAACTGCATCAAGTTGCCAGGCGATGCACCGCCCCCATAAACCATAGATGGCCTTACGAGGCTTACCTTAAAAGCAGCATTCTGGAACGATAAAAGTTCTAAATCTGCGTTTAACTTGGTTTTTCCGTAAGGCGTAGTTGGGTTATAGGGCGTTTGTAAACCTATGTTTTCTGTTTTGCCATACACGGCAATGGTGCTTATTTGTATAAACTGCCTAACACCGGCTTCTTTGGACAACTTAGCAAGGTAAACAGGCAACTGGTGGTTAATGCGTCCGTATAAAGCTTCATCTTTAAGCTTGGGCTGGTGAACAATGGCCGCAAAGTTAATTGCCACATCGGTACCCAATAAATCTTCTTTTTTAACCGAGAAAAAATCCTGGCTAATGGTTTTCGTTTGGTAAACCGGTTTTTTTTACGGGCAATGCCTTTATGGTTATATTGAGGGCTACCCGAAATAAAATGTTGCGCTAAGAAGCTGTCGGAGCCAATGGTTAGTATATTAGGCATTCACTATTTTTCCTTTTTTCAGGTGGTTAAACAAGTTTATACATAAATAAAAAGCAGATTTCAGCAACGAAAACCCTTCAACCTTACGATAGATTTGCCAATGGTATTTAATTAACTTGCGCTTGTTGCTAGAAATAGAGCCCTCCCTAACGGTGTATTTTACCAAGGGTTCGTTTAAAAAATGTGCTTCTTTTGCTTTTTTTACAACCGCTTAACCACAGCCCCCAGTCCTGCCGGCTTCTAATATTAGGCATGTAAAGTTTTCCCAGGGCTTTAGCATTGTACATTACTGTTGATGTTCCTATCCAGTTGTATTTAATTAGATTTCTATAGCGGATTACTGGTGGTGCAATGGTTCTCTTGTTTAAGAACGTGCCGTTTTCGTTATATAGTGCATAAGAAGTATAAGAAAATAAAGCATGGTTTTCTGCCATAAACCTTAGCTGCTTTTCTAATTTATCGGGCAGCCAAATATCGTCACTATCGCAAAAGGCAATGTAATCTCCGGTGGCAACTTCAATGCCTTTGTTTCTGGCAACGGCAGGGCCACTATTTTGCTTAAGTTCAATAAGTTTTATTCGGGCGTCTTGTTCTTGTGTTTTTTTTATTAGTTCAATAGAGTTGTCCTTTGAGCAGTCGTCTATAATAATAAGTTCCCAATCTTCAAAAGATTGTTGTTTTATTGCTTTAATAGTTAAAGAAATAAATTGAGAAGAATTAAAACCAGGGGTTACGATCGATACTTTAGGCATTGGATAAGTGGTTATAAACTTTTCGCGAGTGTTTTAATGGAATAAAGCCCCAAAATATGGTGCGTAAAATCTTGTAAGTTTTATACTTAATAAAGTCTTTATAAGAAAATTTATCTCTTTCTATTGGTTTGGTATACCCATTTTTACAAATCCATCTTTTTGCATCTAATAATAGTTTTCCTTTTATTACCAAATGTTTATGATTAAATATAGAATTATTGCAGATATAGAAACCAAAGTAACTATCTGAACGAATGCTTCCATTTCGCTCAAATTCCCAAGCATTTTCCCCTGGCTTTAGAAGCTTAAGAAGTGTTTCTTTTTTCCATAATGCAAAAACACTTGTGGTTCGATATAAAGATTCTTTTGGAATTTCAGATAAATAACTTGATGTTTTTTTTGTTGCGTTCTGGTTTTTTATAAGTTTAATATAGTTCCCATTCCTTTTTATAAAATCTTCAATAGTAAAATTTAACAGTAAATTATTAACCTTTTCCGATAATATTAAGTCTTCTAAAAACAGCATAACATACTCATAATTAACATCTAACATATTTATTGCTCTTGTTAGATTGTCAGACCATGAAACATCTTCATATACCTTTAGGGCTTTAAAATCCGGATCAGGTGATTCTAAATGGTTAGTAAGGAAATACTTATCGAAAGAGCAATCCTGCCAGTGTTTTTTAAAGAAATATATATACGGTTCCCATAAGTCTGAATACTTATCACAGGAAACGATAACCAGGGCTATGTTGTTGTAGTTGTTCATTTAAATAATAAAAATAACTTTTTAATAATAATATTTGGCATTTTATAGCAATATCTTAAAATGCTTTTTAAGGATAGTCTTTTCAATATTTGTATTTCCTCGCCGTTTAGTAAAGAATTTATGCATTAAGGCCTAAAGTGCTCACTCTTCGAGTGTCAGGCTGGGCTAAGACGAAGCCTGTTTCCTTCTTTATTGCACGACATGGAATCATAATTTGTATAAATGCGGATAATGTTGGTTAATATATCGAAAGGCTTTTTTTTGAAGTAAGAATTTCTTCCTGGAAAATAATTTACCTGTATTGATGCTTTCCAGGTGTTCAATTCTTAACGAAGGAACAAAGGCAGTTTTAAGTTTTAGTTGAAATGCTTGTACCGCCAGAGAATCTTCTTCTCCATACAGAAAATATCCGTCGTCAAGTTCCCTCCTTTCTGAAAAATATATTTTTTAATAATAATAAATGCACCGTGCGGGG
>JAAUTT010000489.1 GCA_012031335.1 Bacteroidales bacterium
AAAACAACAATTTAATCAATAACCCAAAATTTTAAATCTTAAGAGAAGCTCCTTTATAAAAAGTCGAGAATTTTTACCCTTGAACACAAATTCATATTTGGACTGAACAAGGTCGGACTTTGCCTTAAGCAGGTTCGTTTTGGCAATATTGTAATCTACTGCACTACTCATTCCTACATCATATTTTTGCTGAGTATATTTAAATGCTTCTTCCGAACTTATCACAGCTTCTTTTCTTGAAACATAATTCTGAAATGCATTTACTGCATCGGCATGTGCCTGCTGAATTGCTTTGTACAAATCCTTTCTGGTATCAACCAGATTATATTCTGCATCCTGTACCAATATTTTTGAGTTATTTATCTGAGTTCGGGTGTTCCATCGGTTAAATATCGGTATATTAAGACTTAAACTCAGCTGTTTGTATTGATTGTCCTTGATCTGATCCATATAAGAATAATTGGAATTAGGATTCAGGTAATCAACAGCTCTTTCGTTATAACGACTATAAAATGAACCTGTTAATGTCAATCTTGGACTCAGTTTTCCACGGGCAATGGCTAAATTCTTTTCAGAATATTTCAGAAAATACTCTGAACTTTTTATTTCGGGCATATTCAGGAGAGCCTGATTGTATATATCCCGCACAGTCATGAGTGGGGCAGCCATTTCAATATTTACACTATCGGGTTTCTGGATCCTGAAATCGCCAATTGAATCCAACTCAAGTATCTGCGTTAGTGTAAGGTATGCAATGTTAAGATTATTCTCGGCATTGGTTAAATTAACCTGTTCGCGGGCTGCCTGTGCTTGTATTTCAAGCAGGTTTCCTCTTGCAACATTCCCTACCTCAACAAGCTTTTTATTCCTTTCGACCTGTAATTTTGACAGTTCGAGCTGGCTTTTTGCCACCTCCAGTAATTCTTCCGAAAACAGAATCTGAAGATAAGCTGCAGCAATATTGATTGAAATATCATTTTTAGCCTTTTCGAGCTCCGAAAGTTTTTGCAACAGATCAAACTTCGACCTTTGAATTGCATTATAATATTGAAAACCGTTGAAAAGCACCAAATCCGACTGAATTCCTAAAGATCCCTGTTGAAGGTTAGCATTTTCCCATTTATATTCTTCCTGATTAAGGGATCTTCCCGAGCTGTAATTATGATCCATACCAGCTCCCAAAGAAGGAAGACGATCCATTTTTGTCTGGAATAAATTATTTTTGGATGTTTCGGTTAATAATTCTTTTCTTTTTACGGTAATATTCTTCTCCTGGGCAAGCCTGATGCATTCTTCCAATGTCCAGTATTTCTGGGCAGATGTTTCCCAGGTAAAACCCATTACTAAAACGCAAATTCCTATAATAATTTTTCTCATTATTGTCTGTTTTTTAAAATACCTAGATTTAGATTAACTATTTCTTTTTCGATACAAAACCTGTATGAACTTTGAATTTTCGGCAGGAGTGAATATCTGTATCAATTCCCACTCCTTATTATAATTTTCCAATGAATTCTTCAACCGGGTTATTCTGGCAAGCGACCGGCTTAGATGGTCGGATGACAGATTAGCCAGATCGTCGTCGGTTTCCCACACAAAACTTTCGACCCGAAACTCATATTTGAGTTTTCCTGTCCTACCGTTACTTCCAGTTGCGCAATCTGATTGTCTTTTAAATTTGGCAGAGGTATACAAAGATCTTTCATTTGCTGTAAATTTTAAGGATGAGGTTTCTAATTACGGTAAACCTGATATACCAAAAAGTAAACTGGAATACCGGATTTGACATTAATTTCTGCGAATATTCTCAGTAACAATATGCCCATCGAATAATTGAATAATCCTTGAAGCTTTTTCAGCATCGGTGGGTGAGTGAGTAACCATAATTATGGTTGTTCCATCCTGATTAAGTTCAGTTAAGAGATTCATTACTTCTTCTCCGTTTGCAGAATCAAGATTTCCGGTAGGCTCATCAGCTAAAATCAGCTTAGGCTTGGTTACAACCGCACGAGCAATAGCAACACGCTGCTGCTGACCACCCGAAAGTTGCTGCGGAAAATGGTTTCTCCGGTGAGCGATTTTCATTCTTTCCAAAACTTCTTCCACTTTGCGTTTACGTTCGCTTCCCGAAACTTTCATATAAAGCAAAGGTAACTCTACATTTTCAAAAACAGTAAGCTCATCGATAAGGTTAAAACTCTGAAAAACAAATCCTATATTGGCTTTACGCAAATTTGTTCTTTTCTTTTCGGTATATTTTGAAACCTCTTCGCCATTAAAATAGAAAAGACCATCGGAAGGATTATCGAGCAATCCAATAATATTTAAAAGTGTTGATTTACCGCAACCGGAAGGACCCATTATGGCTACAAATTCGCTATGGGTAATTTCCATGTTAACTTTATTGAGTGCTGTTGTTTCCACCTCGTCGGTGCGGAAAACCTTTGTTAAGTCGACTGTCTTAAGCATAAATTGTTGTGTTAATGATATATTTAGATTGTCTCTTATTTTTCGTGTTTCAAAACAAGTTTGTCGGCAGTGCCATAAGTATCGTAACTTGATACAATTACTTTCTCACCAGGTTCCAGCCCATCGAGTACTTCATAGAATCGCGGATTTTGACGACCAATATGAATATTTCTTTTTGAAGCTACTTTCCCGTCCTTACTAACAACATAAACCCATTGACCGCCAGTACTCTGGTAAAAACCGCCCCGTGGAATCAGCAGTGCCTGTTTGGATTCTCCAAGTTCAAGTCTGATACGTGCCGTTTGACCGATACGTATCTGTTCGGGTGTTTTCCCTATAAACTCCATATCGACTGAGAACCTGCCATTTTTAACTTCGGGATAAATTTTGGTGAGCTTAAGCGAAAAGTTTCGGTTGTCAAACTCAAAATCTCCTTTCAGGTTTTTCACTATGCGTGCAATATAATGCTCATCGATCTCTACCTTCATTTTATAAGCATCAAGAACGTTTATCTGAGCCAAACGCTGACCGGCCGCCATCGATTCACCTATTTCCGGTAAAACAAGTGCTAACTGACCATCAACAGGAGCTGTAACGTTTAAACTCTGGAACTTTTCCTTTATCAGTACAATATTTTCCTGCATCCTCGAAACGGAAGCTTCGAGCTGTTTAATTGCCACCGACCGGAAAGCCGAGTCCTGCTTTTGCGTTTTTAATAACAAGGTTTTCTTACTGATAGAATATTCAAACTGTTCCTTTGCCTGATCATAATCTTCACGGGAGATCAGCTTATCTTTTATTAAAATTTCATTGTTTTTATAGCTTCTCTCCAGTTTTTTCAACTGATAATTAAGTTCAAGCAGTTTCGACTCAAGATCGAGTTTATTTTGTTCCATGCTTAGCCTATTGGAACGTAAAAGGTTTTCCTGTTCGGCCAGGCCGGCTTCCCGATTTAAAATATCGAGTAAAAGATTGGAATTGCTAAGTTTCAAAATGGGGTCTCCCTTTTTAACCATTGTGCCTTCGTCAAGGTAAAGAGCATCAACCCTTCCGCCTTCCATGGCATCAATGTAAATAATCCTGATAGGCTCAACCGTTCCGATAACAGCAATATAATCCTGAAATATATCACTCTTCACTTCTTCAATAGCCAGTTTATCTGACTCAACATTCAGTTTTGAACTCTTATCCCCAAATACTATATTATATACTGCGAATAAAAGAACCAGAGAAATGACTAAAATCCAGGTATACTTTTTTGTCCATTTATGTTTCTTTTCTATTTTGCGATCCATTCCGTCCATTGATATTGAAATTTTATTTAACTCGTAGAATTATAACTCAAATGCTATGCCTAAGCTGTTAAATTGCTATATACATGCATTTTAACATTTTAAATTATAAAAAGAAAAAACTACAGGGTTGTTTAATATTGAGACAAGCATAGTACGATTTCGTACATATTAAAAAATATCTTACTTTTACTTCAATAATGAAACTATAAAGCTAGTACGTATTTTTAAACTCTGATGCTTTTTGCCATGACAAATAAAATTGGAAAAATTCTCGCTGTAGACGATAATCAGGACATCCTATTTGCCTTAAAGCTATTGCTGAAACCTCACGTAGAACTTATTGATACTATTTCAAAACCGGAATTAATAGACGAATTTCTAAATAAGGAAGATTACGATGTAATACTTCTTGACATGAATTTCACAAAAGATGCAATTAGTGGCCAGGAAGGTTTTGATGCACTTGAAAAAGTACTTGAAATAGACAAAGACGCGGTTGTTGTTTTTATTACAGCATATGGAGATGCTGAGAAAGCAGTGCGGTCAATTAAGGCTGGTGCAACCGATTTTGTTTTAAAACCATGGCAAAATGAAAAACTTTTGGCAACGGTTTCCTCCTCAATAAAATTAAGAAGAAGCAGGCGCGAAAATTCATCGCTGCGGTCCAAACAAAAAGAAATTAGCCAGGTTATGGATCAGCCTTTCAGCGATTTTATAGGAAATTCTCCTGAAATGCAGAAAGTATTTACCACTATTCAGAAAGTAGCGGCAACAGATGCCAATGTCCTTATCCTGGGAGAAAACGGAACAGGAAAGGAACTGGTTGCCAGAGCCATTCATCGTAACTCGTTGCGTAAAGATGAGATTTTTATCAGCGTCGATCTTGGGTTCCATTACCGAATCGCTCTTCAAAGTGAACTTTTTGGTTATGAAAAAGGAGCGTTTACCGATGCCAAAAAAGA
>JAAUTT010000490.1 GCA_012031335.1 Bacteroidales bacterium
GGCAATAGTATCGCCAGCAATAGACTCAGCCAAAATATTCCGTTGAAGAAGCTGCTTCTTCTCAAGAAAAAGTTTTTCAATGCCTCGGTGTTGATATCCCAACTGAATCTCCAAATGTAAAATCTGCTCACCATTGCAAATAAACCGAAAAATGCCCCTGGGTTCAATTATTCCGGCATGAATAGGTCCCACTCCCACTTCATGCAGTTGATCACTTTCAATCTTATAAAATGGGTAGTTCTCTAATACCGAATCTTTATCAGCTCTGTCAAAGGTATATCGAACAGGTTTTAACCAAGGATGATCGTTGTATTTTAGTCCGAAATTTTCATGAATTTCTCTTTCAAAAATATGAAACGAAAAATGTTTGGCTGTAAACGACGGAAGCATTTTGGTGTCAAAATCAACAATAATAGAAGAACTTACATAAATTAATCCTTCTATATTCGTTGGCCATGCAACAGTAGAGCGTTAAATCGTTCCGATTTCTTTTACCAAAGTAGTTTACACAATGAAAAGCATGATTCTTTTTCCATTCGGTATTCTGATGAAGAAAAAGACCATACTCCAGAACAGGGATATCGGCCAAAGGAATTACCTGATTATTCTTTATGGTAATATAACTCATTGTATTAATGTGGGAGATTAATGATGGCGTTTTGTATCAAATCCACCAGGATTGCCGGCGGATTCAGTCCGAGGTAAATTACAAGCAGAAGCAAAGCAAATTGGCTAATTGACTCAGTAGGAGACATTTTCTCGAGTTTGGATTCATCAATACCTACTGGCTTTATGAAAAGCATTTTAAATACATTCTTACCAAAAGCCCAAATAATTATGGTTAGCAATAATAAAATAAGAATTAAGATCCACAGATTACCAGACTCGAACAAAGAACGGAAAATATAAAACTCGCTGATGAACATCCCTGAAGGAGGCATTGCAGTTACCATAAAATAGGATAACATGAGTACAATTGCACCTGTTACATTATATTTAAAGTAATTACCTATATCATAAACACTTTTGCTTCCATAGGTACGGTAAATCTGTCCAAACTGAAAGAATAAGGCGGGTTTCGCAAAAGAATGCAATACCAAATGCAATAGTGCTCCATAATAACCAATTCCTCCGGCTGAAATGCCCAGGATAATGAGTCCCATATGTTCGACACTAGAATATGCCATCATTCTCTTGATATTTTTAACACGCAACATATAAACTGTTGCTACAAATACAGAGAGAACACCGGCAATCATCAGTATTTTATTGGCCCAAACCAAAACAGAAGTATGACTTATCACCTCATAGAAACGGAATATCCCAAGAAAACCAACATTCATTAATACACTGCTGAACAAAGCAGCTGCAGGATAAGGAGCTTTATCCTTGGCATCGATCCCGGCTGTATACATTGGTACAAGGCCTGCTTTTGCAGTAAATCCTGTAAAAATAAACAGGAAAGCCAGCTTCAGCCAGAAAATACTTAGTAATGGAGCGTCTTTCAGGAGGCTAACATAAGTTAGATCTTTAAATCCTTCCTGCTGGATGGCGATGGATAAGAACAATATCCCGATAAAACAAGTGTAATACTGATGGAGCAAACAAAGATATATTTCCAGGTACCCTCCAGAGTAAGAATATTCCGGCGATGATATATCAGCGCTGATGCGCTAAGTGTTGTTAACTCAACAAAGATCCAGGTTATAGCAATGTGATTCGACAGATAAGCAGCACTCAAAGATGCAATCAGGGTAACCATAGCAGCATAATACATGCCCTGTTCTCTTGGAGAATATGGGTGTTTGGCAAAGTATATTTCGCTATGATATAAAGCCGGTATTGCAATAATACTCAACACATACAGGAGCAATACACCCAGAGAATCGGGCATAAAATATTCCAATTGCACCAAGTGCTGGGAATTGTATGCATGGAATGTTAAAATCCATTGAAGAATAAGAAAAATTGCAAGAAAAATTCGGGTCAGAGCCTTTTTCCTGATAAAAAATAACAGAGCTCCAATAATTACAGATCCAATCAGATATAAACCAATCATAAAGCTATTGTATCAGTTAATCTTTTAAGTTTTTAAGTTGCGCTACATCCTGTTCCTTTAAAACATCCCCAATTTTGTTGGCAAAAATCCCCAACAGGAGTACACTGACAAAAATATCGAGCAGGATTCCAATATTTACAAGCATGGGCATTTCGTTACCTACCGCCAGGGAAAGTATAAAAACGCCATTTTCAATCACCAGGAAACCCATTACATGGGTAATGATTTTTCGGCGGGGTAATAATTATATATAAACCGGTAAAAAGAGCAGATAAAGCAATTACAAAGAATATTTTCCGGAGGTGTGTATCGTGTATGGTATTCGACAACAGAAATGAGCCCAGAATAATTGCCGTGATTATAACCACAGAAACAAAATTACTAAGGAATGGCTCTGCTTCCCGGGTAATTTTATTTCTGTTAATTATATAATTAAGGAATACCGGGATCAATATTGTTTTGAAAACAATTGTTTCGAACAAAACAAAAATGAGGTTAACTACATTGATTTCGATTAGCTCGATAAAAGCCACACCAAAAAGTATTATACCCTGGAAAGCAATAGCCGAAATGTATGTATACAGTCGGTTTGCCATTCCGATATAAATTAGGGTAAATGCAAAAGCGATCAGAAGAATATTTGTCATAAAATACTAATTATACAATTTTACCAAGCATCAGCAAAACACCTAAAAATATAAGCAACGAAATAGATGTAAGCATAAAAATAAACTGAGGGTTATGATTCATTCTGAACCTGGCTTCAAACGACTCAATGGTCCCCACAACAATTGCGAATATTACCTGTGCACCTATAAAGATAGGTATGGAATAGTACCATTCGTACCCGGGAGTAAGGAAGAAATTGGCAATAATAGCCCCGTATAAAGCAAATTTAAGATTCACCGCATGCATTATCAAACCCAGATCAAATCCACTATTATCCAAAATCATCACTTCATGGATCATGGTAAGCTCCAGGTGAGTTTTAGGATCGTCCACAGGCATTCGGCTGTTTTCAACCATAGCAATTATGACGAAAACGAAGGTTGCCAAAACGCCTATCGCATAAGAAATATATGATCCAAAATGCAGAGATGCAAATATCTCGGCAAAGGATGTGTGGCCTGTTAGTAAAGCAAGGGAACCCATTAAAATGAAGAAGGCGGGTTCGACTAACAACGAGTATAAAGCTTCCCGGCTTGCTCCCATACCTTCGAAACTGCTTCCTGTGTCGAGTGCTCCAATTATCATAAAAAACTTACCGAGTGCGAGAACATAAGCAAAAAATACAAAGTCGCCTTTAAAAGATATTAATCCCGGAAAATTGCCAAACGGAATAAAAAGGATAGCCATAATAACAGAAGCAAAATATATGCTTGGTGCTATCTGAAAAATTATACTGGAAGTATTGCTATAAACTGATCCTTTTTTCAGCAGCCGGATAATATCCTTGATTGGCTGAAAAATCCCTGGGCCTTTCCTGCCCGAAAAGATACTCTTGGTGCGAACCACAATACCTGAAAAAACAGGCTGCTAATTAAGATTAATGTAAGACTCAGAGCACCGCTCATGGTTATAATTGTTTAAATAATTCGAAAAGATATGATGTTGCATTAATCAGGATAGGAATGGTAATGGCAATAAAAATAAAAACCACTCCATATAATATATAAAACTGAACGCTTCCATTCTGAAGAAACCTAAACTGACCAATAAGGCCCTTCAGATTACGCAGAGGTTTATCAATGAGTGCATATTCAATTTTATCCAGAACATGCGATTCGATTTTAATTACCCCAGGAATCAGAGATTCAATTTTACCTTCATGTTTGCTAATTCGAAGCAATGGTTTTATCAGATTCCTATATGACCTGGAAAATGATGAGGAGGTATACTGCAATTTCGGTGATAGTGTTTTGTAACCACATCCCCAGGTTTCAGAATATTTTGCAACAGTTCCCCTTGAAACCGATCTTTTTATATAATAAACTGAAAAAACCAATAAAATAAAAGTCCACGATGCGAACCCAACTTTTTGCATGGTTGAAACCATAAACAAACTGGTTTGAAAAACTTCCGTATCACCTGTAAAAAGAGATACAGGCTTTATCACAGCTCCTATAAACACCTGTGGTAATATTCCGATAACTACAATAAAAATTGCAATAAGATATTTTGGAAACAAAACCCCGCTGCCAGGTTCTTTTAAATCCCCGGGATATTCAGATCTGGCAGTTCCAAGAAAGGCTATGCCAAATGCCTTGGTAAAACAGAAAATAGCTAACCCACCAATTATAACCAAACCGAATATGGAAAGAATTATCAGTACTAATTGCGACAGCTGGTTGGAATGAACTGCATTGAATAAACCAGTATATATCAAAAACTCAGAAACAAATCCGTTAAAGGGAGGTAATCCGCATATTGCAGCTGAAGCTAAAAGGAATAACAAGGATGTTTGAGGCATTTTCTTCATCAATCCTCCTAACTTTTCGATATTAATAATATGTGTTGCCTGATATATTGTGCCGGCAGCATAAAACAATAACGACTTAAAAAGTGAATGATTTAAAGTATGCATCAATGCTCCGGCAAAACCGGCAAATTCAAGCAAAGTGTTATCCAATCCCTTACCAAATAGCTCCCAGGCCAATGCCCCATA
>JAAUTT010000491.1 GCA_012031335.1 Bacteroidales bacterium
TCCTTTATGCTATTCCATGATAATAATGAGTAAAGAACTTTGCCCAGTGTTGAATACATCAAACAAATCAGATTTCCATCTTACAAAAGAACGTTTCCTATTTAGGCCAATTGGTTTACCTCCAGAAAGACTAAGGCTACTAATGGATAATAGTTTAATATCATGATATTCTTTATCCTTTCCGACAAAATATCGTAATGCTTCAATTAGTCCTACAAGGGTAGGATTATTAGCCCAGACCCCACAATCAATGAACTGTTTTCTATCATAATAATCTATTTCACATAAAGGAAAATATGTAGGTGCAGCGGATGTTGCAAGTGCAACATCAACATATTTAGCTTTATTATCCCTATCTAAGTTCCCTTCCTTATGATCGAATTTAAAGACCCATGGCCGGGCATCAGTATAAGAATAAGTTGGAATACATAGTAAGTTTTTGCTATCTCCAATTTTTTTTTCTCCAAAAACCTCAATGAGTGATTCTTTTAGATTTTTATCAGAAAATTTCCCTCCCCAAACAACCTGTTTTATAGAGTTAAAGAAAGGCCTATAGGGAAATATTCTTTTACCTTTTTGCATATAAAATTCGGAAACCTTTTTTGCCGAGATACCTAATGAAAGGGCCAGGGCAATTAGTCCTCCGGTGGAAGTGCCACATATCATATCGAAATGGTCCGATAGGGAGCAGTCGTATTTTTCTTCTAAATGCTCTAATATTGTTGAAGAATAAAGCCCTTTAATGCCACCCCCATCAATTGATAATATTTTAAAAGTTTTATTTTCCGAAGATTTCATTTCAGCTTTGTTTGGTTGAGTAATTCTCCTTTAAGAATGATTTCTCCATTCCTGGCTTTCAATCGATAATAATACTGAGAGTTAGCTTGACTCTTGAATACTTGAAACTTTGGATTTTCCATAAAACTTAAACTTTAAGTTAAACATGCTTCAAATTAAATCCAGATGATACGGTAGATGTGCATAGGTTAGTTAAAATTGTCTAACCTACTACAGCATTCTCATTTACCTTGTCTAATATCCTTATTATTTTAACCACCTGTACTTCGTCGAAAACTCCGGTGATGCCCTGGTCGTGGATATCGGTAAAGGGAGGTTCGAAGAGCATGGTTTTGTCGATTACGCCATTGATGGTTAGAAACGAGATGATATTATTGATAAAGGTAATTTGATCGGCTTTGAGGTTACCCGATTGGATGAAATCGGAGAAAAGTTGGTTGGCTGCTGCCTTATCCAGTCCTAAAATGCTGCGGATAAATTTGCCTAATGGCAGGTTTCCGTATTCTTTGATGTAATCGTTTTTGGTTCCAATGTTTCCTTCAAAAAGTAGTTTTTCGAGAAGCACTAATTCGTCGTGGGTAATTGGGGTATTATTTTGAATTTTCTTTATAACCAGGTAGTCTTTGTTATTTCTGATAAAGCTTTCAACCCTGTCGCGGTAGCCTTGCATGTTGATATAATTTTTCATTATATCAACTTCTGACACATTATTCAGATTGAGATCATCTTCAAAGTTTGTATAAACGACTTTCTTTTGTTCGGTGTCGATAAATTTAATGAGATCGCGAAGATCGTTGCGGACTTTTTCCAGGCTGGTAAATGAGATGTTTTGCCAAAACACTTCTGTTTGAACAGCCTTTATGGTTTCAATGTGTTTGTTTACTGCTGGTATATTCTGCTTCTTCTGAAGGAGTTTAGCCATTGAATGGATGCGCTGAATGAGTGAGCCTTGCCTTGTTTCTCCTAAAAGAATTGCCATTTGCAGATTCAATATGATAAGGTCGAAGCGCTTGGCAGTTTCGTCATCGGAGGCTAGAACGGCTGGTAAGCCGGAGAGATGATTACAGATGTCGATGGCATCGTACTTGCTTAGGTTTTCCCATCGCGACTTATGTTTATATTCCTCGACATACCGGAGCTCTTTAACAACTACAAACCTCAGACGGTCTAAAGAGGCAATTTGTTGATGCAACTGATCGATGTAATCCGATGCAAGGAGTTGATCTTCGTTGGAGGAATCGGTTCTCGAGCGAATTTCAAGTGCTATATGCAGCTTTAATTCAAAAATCTGCTGTGTTATTGGTGTAGTATTTTTCTGGGAGACACCTTCGGGGAATTGTTCGAAGAATTCGAAATTCTCACAGAAATCGAAGATTACAAATTCTTCTTTGTCTTTACCCGGAGCAAATAAATCTTGACACAACCGCGTGCCGCGGCCAATCATTTGCCAATATTTGGTGGCCGATTTAACAGGTTTAAAAAATACCAGGTTTACAACCCTTGGGGCATCAACGCCAGTATCCATCATGTCGACAGAGACAGCTATCTGAGGTTCTATTTCATCTTTTTGTAAACAGAATAATTCCAGTAAACTTTCGGCTCTGGGCTCGTAGTTATCAATAACTCTCAAAAACCTGCCGCAATATTCCGGATAATTTTTGTTGAAACGCTCTTCAATAAATAAGGCATGTTTATGATTTTTTGCAAAGATGATTGTTTTGCCTAAACGATCTCCTCCATGTGTTTTTATGCCCTTTCCCATGAGGAATGCAAGCACCTTATCGACGGTATCGTAATTGAAGAGCCAGGTATTTAAAGCATTGTTATCAATTTCATCGGGAGCTTCGCCAGTTGTTGGGTCTCCAAATTTTTCTTCGTATTCGGCTTTTTCATCATCCGAGAGTTCGTGGTATTTAACCCCTTCTCGAGGGAACTTAAGGGGTACCGATATCGCTCTGGGAGGAACCAAAAACCATCGGTTACTGCCTGATTTAATTCATAAGCAAAAGAAGGATCGTTATCTTCTATATCGAACAGAGAATAGGTATTGTGATCTATTTCTGTTTTTGGGGTGGCGGTGAGCCCAATTAATAGAGCATCGAAATACTCAAAAATGGCTTTGTATTTCTGATAAACGGAACGGTGGGCCTCGTCAATGATAATAAGGTCGAAATGACCAGAACCGTAATACCTCCCGTTTTCGGAACGAAGATCGTCGATCTTGTTCATGATGGTGGGATAGGTTGAAAACACAAGACGTGTTCCAACATCTTCCTTTTCTTTGGTGAGATCGATGGCTGAGAGATTAGGCAAATGGTCTTTAAAAGCATTTTTTGCCTGAGTTACCAGCGCGTTTCTATCGGCCAGAAAAAGAACCCTCTTTACCCAATTACATTTTGTGAGCATATCGACAATGGCTGCCGAAACACGAGTTTTGCCACTTCCGGTAGCCATTACCAATAAAGCCTTACGACTTTTCCCTTTTATCGTTCCGTTATTATCGGTTATAAGAGTTTCGGCCACACGTTTTATGGCTTCCAACTGATAAGGCCTTTCAACTATATTGGTATCAACTTTGAATTTGCGTAAATCGGTTCTCGACGTTCTTCTGTCGATTAAAAGCTGTAATTCGTTCTTGGTAAAGAAGCCCGATACTTCCCTTTCAACATAAAGACAGTCGTCCCATAACCAGGTTTCAAAACCGTTGGAGTAAAAAATGATGGGTCTTTGACCAGTCATTTTCTCGAGACAATTGGCATAAAGTTCGGCCTGGTGTTTACCCATTTTAGCATCGAGCATTGTTTTTTTAGCTTCGATTAATGCTAATGGCAAGCCATTATCGCCCCATAAAACATAATCGACATAACCGATGCCAGAAGGATTGGTGACGAGAGGCATTCCAAATACTTCAAACTCCAGTTCCCTATGTTTACGCAAGATTTCCCAACCAGCATCTTTAAGCAATGCGTTGATGTATATTCTGCGCGTATCATCCTCGCTAACCAATTCCGGAATATTCTCGTTTATTTCGGGATGAGATTTACGAACCTCTTTACGACTGGAGATTATTGCTTTTTGTTGTTCGAGTTGAATTCTTAAGAGATCGATTTCTTTGGCTTGTTCTTCCCGTTTTTTCTGTTCCTCTTTTGCCTGTTCGACCTGAGCTGTTAAGGTTTCGACAATTTTACTGAGTTCTGCGATATTTTTGTCGTTTTCCTTTCCATCGGGAATAAGGCTCTCGTTGAATAAAGGGATAACAGGATTTTCTTCGCTATAATAATGGCTTAGAAAAGACAAGAAACGGAAAAGATATTTTAATGAAACCAACGATTCAGATTGATCTACATTTTTACCATGAGCCGCATTGTTTCCATTTAAACGGATTACATTGATTTCGCGAAACATGCTTTGCTTAATGATATCTTTAAAGCATTGCGTATGAATTAATGAATTTAGCGAGGTTTCATTAGGTAATTCTAAATCGGTATCGTTATTGTAAATCCAACGGATAGCCTTTTCGAGAGCTGACCGGCAAAGAATAGCCGAAAACTTAGGAGCAGTTAAAGCATGTTTTTCTGCATCGGCAGCGTCGCTGCATATATCGGGAAATTCGGTCTGAAGAAAGCTAAAGTTCGACATTGTTGTTATTCTCTTAATTCAAAGTAATAAAACTGTGCTGTCTTTTGCTAATTTATATCAAATTAAATGTTCCTTTATTCTTTCGATTTGCATTTCAGAAACTCTTCGCCATTTTTCGGAGGCCTCTCCACCACGCATCATGATACCAGGATGAGGACTTGCAATTACTTTATAATTTACTCCGTTTAGTTCCAGTTGTTGAATACTCTGTTTGAGGATTTCATTTTGCCTCACACCTATTTTTTTCAAAAACTATTTGAAGTAACCTCTTTCTCCAAGA
>JAAUTT010000492.1 GCA_012031335.1 Bacteroidales bacterium
CTGATCTGACAGATTTTTTTAATCAATGGTATTACGGAGAAGGTTATCCAGTTTTTAATATCCACTGGTATCAGAAAAATGATACCTTAACCTTTATTTCTAATCAAACAACGATTAGTTCTAAACCCCCTTTCTTTAAAACACATTTCGATGTAGGGTTGAAATTCTCATCATCAGATTCTATTATTCGTCTGTATCAAACCATAAACAACCAAACATTTAAAGTTCCTATAAAGAAGAAAGTTGCTTCAATTGAAATTGATCCGAATAATTGGATTCTTAAGAGAATTGGAAGCATAACGACTGGGACACAGGATATTTGCAAATATTCAAATTCTGTTCGGATTTACCCTACACCTTTTAACGAAACTGCTAACCTTGAACTTTATTTACCCAGCCCTCAGTCTGTAAGAATTGCTATTTATAATTTAAATGGTTCACTAATAGAAACTAAAGAAATTGATGGCGCAGAGGGTGTTAATTTGATTATTTTTAGGTGGTTCCTTAAATAAGGGAATTTATTTTTGCCAAATAGCTATAAATGAATATATCCATACCTTAAAAATAGTTAAACAATAAAAAACTATTGCAAACATTCAGTTGCGGGTTATGACATTTTTTCAGATAGATTTATAAAACGACTAATGAATCAAGATTTTGATTTAAGCACAATAAATTACCAAATGGTAGCGATTCCGGGAGGAGAAATTGTTTTACGAGATGACAGGGTTAAACAAAACTGGAATGTTGATTTGCACCCATTTTTACTTGCAAAATATCCGGTAACCCAGAATTTATATTTGTTGATCTCAGGAATCTCCCAGTTTTTTTATAGGAAATAAAAGACCGGTTGAAACTGTTTCGTGGATGGATGCAATAAATTTTTGTAATGCTCTCTCCCAAAAAGCAGGATTAAGTGTGTGTTATTCCTTGAGTAATGTTAGCGAAGAAAATAACCTTTGATAAAAAAGCTAATGGTTTTCGACTCCCAACTGAGGCGGAGTGGGAATATGCCTGTAAAGCAGGTACAACTGAAGCCAGATACGGAAAGATTGAAGAGATTGCTTGGTATAAGGAAAATTCGGGAGGAAAAACCAACGATGTGGGAACAAAGCAACCGAATGCCTGGGGACTTTATGATATGCTTGGTAATGTATGGGAATGGTGTTCTGACGTTTACGATGAATCGGTTTATGGCTCATATCGGATATTTCGTGGCGGTGGATGGAATGATAATGAAAGGGGATGTTTGGCAACTAACCGCAGACGAAGTCATCCAATCTCCTTTAAGATTGATGACCTGGGATTTCGGATCGCCAGAAATTGTTAATTGAAAATATAAACAAAAGTAAATTACGTTTGCGAAAACCCTTTGCACATTCAAACAATGAACAGACTCGACAGACTAACGAGCATACTTATACAACTTCAATCCAAACGACTGACAACGGCCAGTGAAATCGCCAAACGATTTGAAGTTACAAACAGGACAATTTACAGGGATATTCAAACATTGCGACTTGCAGGTGTTCCAATTGGTGAGGAAGAAGGAAAAGGTTATTTCCTGGTTGAAGGTTACCGGTTGCCACCTGTAATGTTCACAACCGAAGAAGCAAGAGCTTTGGTAACAACTAGTAAAATTTTAAACTACCATACCGAAGATTCTTTGAAACAAAATTATGAATCGGCACTTTTAAAAATAAAAGCAGTTTTGTCAATCAAAGACAAAGACAAACTGGAATTTTTAAATTCACGGATCGGGTTTCATAAACCCTGGGCACCTGTAAGTTTGTATTTAGACAATATCCAACATTCAATTACCGAAAGCGAAAAACTGAAAAATTAAATATCAGTCAAGAGAGGAAGACCATATAACTGAACGAATAATCCAGCCTTATGCGGTTTATTTCAGCGGTGCTGTTTGGTCAGCTATTGGCTTTTGTGAGCTACGGCAAGAAATAAGAGAGTTTCGCCTCGATAGAATAAAAGAACTTACATTACAACAAACGCATTTCGAACCCGACAAGACTTTCACCATTGAACACTATTTGGAGCAACGTTCAAAAAGATTATTTTAATACCCCTGACAAAGGGCTGTCCTATGTGCCTTATATTTTTGCTTCAAATTCAAACAAAAATGAATAAAAAAGCAATTTTATTAACCGTCATAGTTTCACTTTCAGGAAGTGTAAACAAGGCACAAATACAAGAAAAAATGACCCCAAGACAAATCACAATCAGAGACAAACAGGTTGAAATCAATTATTTTCAACAAGGACAAGGCGACACAACTCTTCTTTTTTTACACGGTTGGTGTATCAACGGAACTTATTGGAAGAATCAAATAGATTACTTTTCTGAAAATTACAATGCCTTCGCAATTGACCTGCCGGGTTTTGGTAAATCCAAAGCCGAAAGAACCAACTATACAATTGAAGAATATGCCAAGGATGTAACAGCATTTATGGATGCAATGAACCTTAAAAATGTTGTTATCGTTGGACATTCCATGGCAGGCGAAATTATGTTACAAACAGCATTAACCAACAATCCAAAAATTGTGGGCATAGTAGGTGTCGACAATTTCAAAATCATTGACGTTACATTTACACCAGAACAAATTAAACAAATGACCGACTTTTTCCCATTGCTTGAAAAGGATTTTAAAAATACAGCACCACTATATGCAGATATGATGCTTTTTCATCCAGCCACTTCAAAGGAAGTGAAAGACAGAGTAAAAACTGATTTTGCAAATAGCGATTCCGTTATTGGCTTTGGAACAATGATGACCCAAATGCAATACGCCTATACCGATGCACAAAGACTGGAACAGCTCAATTACAAGTTACATTTAATAAACAGCGACTATTTTCCGACTAACGAAGCCGGACTGAAAAGCCATTGTAAAACCGGTTTTAAAGTGGAAATAATCTCTGCAACAGGGCATTATCCCATGATAGAAAAACCAGCTGATTTTAATTTGATATTAGAAAAAGTGCTGACAGGAATGAAATAGACTACGGAAAACCATAAGGTGAGGCTGCATTCCGGATGATTAATAATCCTTAATCGATTGATTTGTTACAACCAAAATCATTCAATTATCAAAAAATAGTCTTTAAGGGTCAGAAACGGCCATTCACATTCGTTGTTTTTAGTGAATAAAAACATGTATTGTAAATTGGTCGTTTATTTAACTCAACTGAATATGGTTTTCTTTAAAAATTATTTTTCGGGTTACCACAAGCCAGGAGGAATAAAAGAATTGTTGGTACTGGCTTTCCCTATGATAATATCAACAGCTTGCGATGGAGTAATGACTTTTACCGACCGTTTGTTTCTGGCACGTGTAGGTTCCGAACAAATGAATGCTGCCATGGGTGGCGGAGTTACCATGCAAATGCTTATGTTTTTCTTTATTGGTCTTACGGGCTATTCTACAGCATTGGTGGCTCAATACTTTGGTGCAGGCGAAAAACACAATTCGTCGAAAGCTACTTTTCAGGCAATACTAATTACATTGGCTGCATGGCCAATTGTATTACTTTTAAAACCGACAACTGTTCTGATGTTTGAGTATATACAAATACCGGCTGTGCAAATGCAATATCAGATTCAGTATATGGATATACTGGCTTGGGGCGCAGTGTTTGGTATGATGCGTTATACTATGGCTTGTTACTTTTCGGGAATAGGGAAAACGCATATTGTAATGATAGCTACCCTTGTAGCCATGCTGGTAAATGTATTGCTCGACTATATCTTAATTTTCGGTAAACTTGGATTTGCGCCCATGGGAATACAGGGAGCTGCCATTGCAACCATTGCAGGCTCGGCATTTGCAGTTGCAATATTGGCTGTTGCATATCTGAGTCACAACAACCTTGTGGAGTTTTCGGTGATGAAATCGTTTCGTTTCGACAGGGTAATCATGAAAAACTGCTGTACTATGGTTATCCGGCCGGTTTGGAGATGTTTCTCAATTTTCTGGCCTTTTCGGTTATGATAGCTATTTTTCAATCGCAGGGCGATGTAATATCGACCGCAACAACCATAATGTTCAACTGGGATCTTGTGTCGTTTATACCATTGTTGGGAATTGAAATAGCCGTTACCAGTCTGGTTGGCCGATACATGGGTGCCGGAAGGCCACAGGTTGCGCATCGTGCTGCTTTGTCAGGGGTAAAAACAGGTTTGTTTTATTCGGTTGTGATACTCATCTTGTTTGTTTTTATACCTAAAACTTTGGTTATGGTATTTCACCCCGATACTCCCAGTGAGGTGTTTAATGCTTCGGTTCCCATTGCGGTAACTATGATTCAGATTGCAGCTTTATATGTGCTGGCCGAAGCGGTGTTGGTAGCCCTCATTGGTGCTTTGCGAGGAGCTGGTGATACGCATTTTACCATGATTACTTCGGTTGTAGCACATTGGTCGTTTGTGCCTCTTTTGTACATTGCGCTTAATGTGTTTCATCTGTCAGTTGCCATGAGCTGGTTCTTTTTGGTAATGTTCTTTCTGGTATTCTGCGGAGTACTTGTATGGCGTTTCCAAGGTGGTGAATGGAAAAAATTAAAGTAATACAAGTTATAACAATAGAAGAACTAAACAAAGTAGGAAATAAAATACTTTTAATAAGTTCTACCCAGAAACTTAATAATGTATTACAATACAGCTTAAAAGATTACACAATAAAATTAAACCAACCAAAAG
>JAAUTT010000493.1 GCA_012031335.1 Bacteroidales bacterium
TTTCCTCTCGGAAAAAGTTTAACCTTATACTGAAAATTTTCAATAAAGTTCTACTGCTCTGCTTGCCCCCGGAGCAACATCAAAAGTTTTGGTAACGGTAGTACAGCGTGCTTTTAGCGCCTCCCTGGCCTGAAAACAACCGTATAAGTTCCGGGTTGAAGGCTTACAATTTCACTGCGTACATCTTTGTTTAAATTGTAAACCCATTTAAGATCCTTTCCTGTTTCGCGAAGAAAGATACTTCCAAATCCCGGCGCCGACATGATAAAGGTGATTAATCCGGGTTGGGGGACTTTAATAGTGGTTGTGGTACTCTGCTTTACTTCAACATCATAAAGGTTTATTTTAGGGAGTACAGGTATTTCAATATCATAATTACCAATCAGATATTTTTCGGTTTTATACATGGTATGGTAATTCAGGGTATTCATTGATCCTGCCTTGCGGATAAGGCATAGCATATCTTTATTTCTGATACCGCCTTCGGTATTAATGGTTAGGAAGCCTTGCGGAGCGTCGGCAGCGATAACATTATGAATTCCGGGATTTATTTTAAAGCTGTCGACCGAAACCGGCGGGATCGTCTGGACAGTCAACCGATAGGTAACCAATGGATCGAGAATGATTGTGTCAGGATTTCCCCGGTTGTTCATTGTATGTATATAGTTATGCATTACTTTCCCCGAAACCTTGTTGTAAAAAGTCATATTTACATTTGTTTCGGTAGGTTTTCCATTAGCGTCGAGCAGATTAACCTGAGCGGTGGTGGAATTTAGCGCCTGGGAAATTACAACTCCCAGAATTTCTTTGAATTGTTCCTCTTTAGGAGCATTGTAATATGTGCCTATGCAACTGAACGACTCTTTGAAATTATCATCCATACCAATACCGATAATAAAAGGCTTAAGCGTAATTCCCTGCGCCTGCAAATTGCGGGAAACAACGCAGGGGTCGCCGTCACAAGCTTCTATCCCATCTGTAATAAGGATAACAATATTGCGGCAATCGTCACAGGGAGGGAAATCTTTAACCGACATTTCCAACGATTTTGCCAGAGGTGTTGTGCCACGCGGCTCGATGTATCTTAATTTTTGCCGGATACGCGAAGCTGTGGCAGGGCCAAAAGCAACTTCGAGTTTGGAATCGCTGCAATCCTGCGGAGGTACCGGACTTTGATGGCCATAAACTCTCAGAGCCAATTGGATCTGGTCGAGCTGCTCAAGGCTGTCTATCATGGCAATCAGAATTTCGCGGGCTATATCAATTTTCTTGCTTTTTTCCCAGGTGCCGTTCATACTTTGGGATGCATCAAATATGAACAAGATCCGGCTCAATACCTTTTTGGGCTTTGGTTCTGGTAAATTCTGCGAATTTAATTTTGGAAGGATGAAAGTAATAGGGCTGCAAAAATCAGAAATATGATTTTTTGGGCCTGGATAAAAAATAATGTATTGGTTGCTTTCCGATATCTTAATTTGCTCATTTCTCAGTAATACAGTTATTTGCTCTTTTTGTTTTTAAGTTCTCTTCTTTAGAATCAGTCAAAACTGCAATAAATATAACATTTTCGTACAACTTAAATTATTCTCATATAACTTTGGATCGTTTTTCCCAAACAATTTATTTTTTTTACAGTCGTAGAAAAAGCATAGAAGTCTGTTCTTCAAATATAATTTATGGATTTTGGTAATTCAATTTTGTGGCTGGTTTGTGCAGTTGGTTTATCGTTTTTTATAATTCCCGCAGTTCAGGAAAGGTACAGAGCATTTGTTGCCTTGTTTTTTGTTGGTCTGATAGCAACAGTTACCTCGTATTTTGCAGTTTATTCCCTTATAAATAATGGATTAGAGGTTTTTCTGAATGGAGGAAGAGTATTTGGTTTAATTCCGGTACGCATTGATGCATTATCGGCGTGGTTTATCCTCATTGTGAATTTTACAGCCTTCAATGGAGCCTGGTATGGAGCTGGTTATATTAAACATTCGGGAGCAACCTCCAGTCAAACCGCAATGCATTGGATGCTGTATGTTGTTTTTCATGCATCCATGCTGGGCGTTTGTATGGTGCAACATACATTTACATTTCTTATTATATGGGAAATAATGTCTGTATCGTCTTTACTTCTTGTAATGTTCGATTATGCCAATCCGAAAACACTCCGTGCAGGCTTGAATTATATGATTCAAATGCATATAGGCGTTTTACTTCTGACTGTTGCCTTTATATACAATTACTATTTAACAGGTTCCTACGATTTTAATTCGCTGGTTACAACTTTTGCTCAGGGTAACGGGAAATGGATATTTATGATATTATTTATTGGATTCGGTATTAAAGCCGGATTTATTCCATTGCACACCTGGCTGCCTCATGCACATCCTGCTGCCCCATCACATATTTCAGGCGTGATGTCGGGAGTGATAGTGAAAATGGGTATTTATGGTATTTTTCGAATCGTTTCAAATCTTACGACCAATCTGTTAGTTATTGGCGAAATTATACTGTTTCTTTCAATAATTACTGCATTGTATGGGATTTTAAATGCTGCCATACATCGCGATTTCAAAAAAATGCTAGCCTATTGTACCATCGAAAATATTGGAATTGTAGGGATGGGAATTGGAATTGGAACCATCGGTAAAGGAATAGGGAATACCTCCATGGAGTTTATTGGTTACGCAGGGGCTTTGCTGCATACACTGAATCATGCCCTGTATAAGTCTCTTTTATTTTTCTCAGCAGGGAATGTTTATATCCAAACCCATACGCGGAATATGGAACATCTGGGAGGATTAATCAAATCGATGCCGGTTACGGCATTTTTCTTCCTGAGTGGGTCTCTTGCAATATGCGGATTACCTCCCTTCAACGGATTTGTTTCGGAATTTCTGATTTATTCAGGTTTACTGGAAGGTATTAAACTGGATAATATTCAATTCAGTTCCCTCATGGTTGTATGTATATCGTTGCTTGCCATTGTAGGAGGAGTATCATTATTTGCATTCACCAAAACATTTGGTACAATTTTTTTGGGCACACCCCGAAAGGAATTCCCTCATAAACCAAAGGAGATGAGCAGATCAATGCTTTACCCAATGTTTATTATTCTGGTATTTATTATCGGTATTGGAATATTTCCCGGAGTTTTACTGGCTCCTTTGGCAAAAGTCATGAAAGTTTTAACTCCTTCTTTTGTTCCTGATATCGGGTTTTATTCGGTTTTTAATACCCTATCGGATATTGGAATTGCTTCACTCGGTTTCTTCATTCTTGCTTTCACCATATTTCTGATCAAAAGAAATGTTGAAAAAAAAGTCGATGTTCAGGTTGCACCAACCTGGGGTTGCGGTTATCTGGCTCCTAACAGCCGTATGCAATATACTCCCAAATCTTTTTCAAGGAGCTTGATTAAGCTTTTCAGTTTTATGATGGTAGAGAAGAAGAAATTTAAAGAAATAGAAAGAAGTAATATTTTCCCAAGTTACAGAAGTTTTCAATCGTACTTCCTTGATATAATCGAGGAAAAGCTCATACACAGATTTATTAAGTATTTGCTAAGATTTACCGATTATTTTACCTTTATACACAATGGTAAAATTCAGCTATATATATTATATGGTGTATTTTTTATTATATCACTATTAATAGCTACGTTCTTCAATTTCTTTTGATATATGCTTTTGCTCTATATACCGGTTGTTCTGATCCTTTCAGTTTTGCTTATTCCCTTTGCGAAGGAAAGCAAAAAAGGATGGGTTGCGATCGGTTGTGTAGTTATCAATGCCCTTATATCCTCAAGCCTTGCTTTTAATGCTTTATCGGTTCATTTATTTGATGGCACGGTAAATTTTTCCATTTACGGCGGAAATGTTTTCGGAGAAATTCCAATCCGGATTGATGCACTCTCCGCATGGTTTATCCTTGTAATGAACTTTACCTCCATTACTGCCATCATCTATGGAAACCAGTATCTGAAATCCTATCCCAAAGATCCGGCACGACTTTCCATGCATTATATCAGTTTTATACTGAATCATGGAGCCATGATTGGGGTTTATATAATTCAGAATTCGCTTGTATTTCTTTGTGTATGGGAAATTATGGCAATCACTGCTTTTGTTTTGGTTATTTTCGAGTATCATAAAATGGATACCATAAAAGCAGGAATGAATTACCTTATTCAGGCCCACCTATGTGTAATATTTATTCTCCTGGGCTTTATGTGGGTTTACATAAAAACAGGGTCGTTTGATTTTTCAGCTATTGCAACATATACTGCTACTATTAATCCGGCGTTTAGTTTTTGTTGTTTTTCAGCTTTTTTATTGGCTTCGGATTTAAAGCTGGCTTTGTTCCATTTCATACATGGCTGCCATATGCACATCCTGCAGCGCCATCGCATGTATCAGGACTAATGTCGGGTGTGATTATTAAGCTTGGTATTTATGGTATTTTAAGAATGCTTTTGCTCGTTAAAGTCGATTATCTCCTTGTAGGAACCATTATCCTTATTATTTCTGTAATCTCAGGAATTTATGGGGTTATGCTTGCTATTTTACAGCACAATTTAAAAAGGTTGCTTGCTTATCACAGTATCGAGAATATTGGTATAATTGGAATTGGGATCGGAATTGGATGTATTGGGAAAGGATTGGGAAATCCATATCTGGAGTTTGTTGGGTTTGCAGGAGCCCTGATGCATGTATTG
>JAAUTT010000494.1 GCA_012031335.1 Bacteroidales bacterium
CTCCATGGTCTTGGCGTCGACGGCATAATCACCGACCGGCCGGACCGGATCAAGGCCGCGATTGTTGAAAAGGGTTTGCGACCCTTGGTATAATCCCGGAACAAAGGACGACAGCATGAATCCAGGTCTCGAACTCTTGCAGGAAAGAGGCTTCATACAACAGTGCACCGACCTCGACGGCCTGTCGGCCTTGATGCTGCTCATGATCACTGGCGTGGGCACGGCGGTGTTCGTGTACGCCGGTGGCTACCTGGCGGGTCATCCGCAACAGCACCGCCTGTACATCCTGCTGTGCCTGTTCATGGTGGCCATGATCGGCTGTGTCACGGCCGACAACCTCATCGTGCTGTTTCTGTTCTGGGAGATGACCAGCCTGACCTCGTTCATGCTGGTGGGCTTCAACCACGACCAGGCGAGCAGCCGCAAGTCGGCCCAGCAGGCCTTGCTGGTCACCGGCACCGGTGGCCTGGTGCTGCTGGCGGGCTTCATCGTGCTCGGTCAGGCCATGGACAGCTGGTCGGTGAGCGACATCGTGCGCCGCCTGCCCGAGATGGCGCAGACACCGCAGCTCACCACCGCCCTGGTGCTGATCCTGGTGGCGCGTCCGCTGGCCGTTTTCTTTCATTAAGCTTTCGGGTTTCAATACCAGGGCCAAAATATTTATTTCCTGGGTTGGATTAAGAGGCGCTGTACCTGTTATTCTGGCTATTTATGTTTTAGATGCAAACCTGCCGAAGGCCGAGCTGATTTTCAACCTGGTATTCTTTATCTCGGCTTTGTCGGTATTGATACAAGGAGCCTCCATCCCCTGGGTTGCAAAATTGCTGAATCTGGCTGTCCCCATGAGTATTCGGAAAAAATCGACACTCGACAGTGAGCTTGCCAATAAAGTAAAATCGATTATGATCGAAGTGGAAGTTAAGTCGGGATATAAGTGCGTTAACAAAACCATCATCGACCTTTCCATACCGAAGGGAAATGTAATTTCATGATACATCGTAGCGATATTTATATTCAACCCGAAGGAGATACCATTATCAAAGAAGGCGATAAGCTATCGATCCTTTCCGATTCAGTTGATTCGCTTCATAATTTCTATAAAAACATTGGCTTTCACGGGAATTGAATTTCGGCCTTAAGGATGGAAACAAATTGAAGCTTTTGAGGTGTGAGAACAGACGGCAGTCCTCAGACCACAAACCTCAGCTTAATACAAATTGTATTTTTTCTGTGGTCTGTGGTCTGTTGACCGTGGACTCTTCCTAATACTCGTCCCAGCTCTTAATTTTAATATCGTCCATGCTGCGTTTGCAGATGGCGGTTAAAAATGCGCTGGCAACACGGGCATTGGTAATAAGCGGGATATTGTAATCCACAGCACTGCGGCGGATGGTATAGTCGTTATTCAGCTCCTGTTTCGAAAGGTTTTTGGGGATGTTCACCACCAGATCTATTTTTTTCTGCCGGATATAGTCGAGGGTATTGGGTTCCTTGTCCTCATCGGGCCAGTGCAGTGCAGTAACTTCCACACCATTGCTCCGGAGAAACTCGGCAGAGCCCTTGGTGGCATAGAGGTTATATCCTTTCTCTACCAGCAGGCGGGCACTGTTAAGCAGTTCCACCTTGTCGCGGGCGGTACCCGTGGAGAACAGTATATTCTTTTTAGGTATGGTATATCCCACCGAGAGCATAGCTTTCAACAACGCCTCGTAATAATCATCTCCAATACATCCTACCTCGCCGGTAGAAGCCATTTCAACACCGAGCACCGGGTCGGCCTTAAGCAAGCGGTGGAAGGAGAACTGAGGCGCTTTTATCCCTATGTAGTCCACCTCAAAAATAGACTTATCCAGTTTTTCGGCAGGGGCACCCAGCATAATACGGGTAGCGAGGTCGATGAGGTTCGATTTCAGCACCTTTGATACAAAAGGCATGGAGCGTGAGGCACGCAGGTTACACTCTATCACCTTGATATCGTTATCCTTGGCGAGAAACTGTATATTAAAAGGTCCTGAGATATTCAATTCTTTGGCTATCTTGGTGGTGATACGCTTGATTCTTCGTACTGTTTCGAAATATATCTTCTGAGGAGGGAATACCATGGTAGCATCGCCACTGTGAACCCCTGCAAACTCGATATGTTCCGAAATGGCATATGCCATCATTTCGCCATCGCGGGCAACGGCGTCTACTTCTATCTCCTTGGCATTTTCGATAAATTCGGAGACCACCACCGGATACCTTTTTGATACGTTGGCGGCCAGTTCCAGAAAATGTTTGAGTTCTTCGCGGTTCGACACCACGTTCATAGCGGCACCTGAGAGCACATACGAAGGACGGATGAGCACAGGAAAATCCACGATATCGATGAACTTATAGATATCGTCGATGCTGGTGAGTTCTCTCCAGCGGGGCTGGTCGATCTTTAAGGTATCGCACATCATGGAGAACTTATGACGGTCCTCGGCCCTGTCGATCGAAAGTGGTGAAGTACCCATTATAGGTACCTGCTGGTTGAAAAGTCGTATGGCAAGATTATTCGGGATCTGTCCACCGGTTGAGATGATAACTCCTCTTGGTGCTTCCAGTTCGACGATATCGAGGACCCTTTCGAGCGACAATTCATCGAAGAAGAGACGGTCGCACACATCGTAATCTGTACTCACCGTTTCGGGGTTGTAGTTGATCATCACCGAGCGATACCCCTGCTGTTTGATGGTGTTAAGCGCGCTAACGCCGCACCAGTCGAACTCCACTGAACTTCCGATACGGTAGGCACCCGAACCCAGTACAATCACCGACTGGTTGTCGTGTGCAAATTCCACGTCGTGTTCGCTGGCATTGTAGGTGAGGTACAGGTAATTTGTCTGCGCCGGATATTCAGCAGCAAGTGTATCTATTTGTTTCACATAAGGTACAATACCTTTCTGTTTGCGGTAGTTACGCACATTCAGAAGGAAGTCCTCCATATGGTCGTTATCACCCTTCAGCACAAAGCGGGCAATCTGGAAGTCGGAGAAGCCCATTTGTTTGGCATGTTTCAGCTGTTCTACTGGAAGTTCATCGAGGCTGTTGAATTTCTCGAGTTCCTTTTTAAGGCTGAAGATGTTATGTAATTTGATGAGGAACCACTTATCTATTTTGGTGAGGTCGTGAATGCGGTCGACCGAATATCCCCGTTCGAAGGCATTAGCGATCACGAAGATGCGCATGTCAGTGGGGTTCGAGAGTTCCTTATCCAGGTCGTCGAAACGCAGGTCGCGGTTACCGGTGAAGCCATGCATGCCCTGTCCGATCATGCGCAATCCTTTCTGGATGGCCTCTTCGAAAGAACGTCCGATAGACATCACCTCGCCCACGCTTTTCATGGAGGAGCCTATTTCTTTGGATACACCAACGAATTTGTTGAGGTCCCAGCGGGGAATCTTACACACGATATAGTCGAGCGCCGGTTCGAAAAATGCCGAGGTAGTTTTGTGATGGAGTTTTTGAGTTCGGGTAGACCGTATGCCAGGGCCAGTTTGGCAGCAACGAAAGCCAGCGGATAACCGGTTGCCTTGGAAGCGAGTGCCGAAGAGCGGGATAGGCGCGCATTCACCTCTATAACACGGTAGTCTTCGGAGTTGGGGTCTAGGGCATATTGGACGTTACATTCGCCCACAATTCCGATATGACGGATGATCTGTATGGATAAGCGTCGCAGCTTGTGATATTCGCTGTTGGTGAGTGTCTGAGAAGGAGCCACCACGATACTTTCGCCGGTATGAATACCCAGCGGGTCGAAGTTCTCCATGTTACAAACGGTGATACAGTTATCGTAACAGTCGCGCACCACCTCATATTCTATTTCTTTCCAGCCTTTGAGGGACTCTTCAACGAGTACCTGGTTGCTATAGGCGAAAGCTTTCGACACCAGCTTATTGAGTTCGTCCATATTGGAGCAGAAACCGCTACCCAGTCCACCGAGCGCATAAGCGGCGCGGACGATAAGCGGGAAGCCCAGCTTTTCGGCGGCTGCAACGGCATCTTCGAGGGTAGAGGCAGCAACGCTGCGGGCGGTTTTTACGTTGATCTCGTTTAGTTTGTTTACGAAGAGATCGCGGTCTTCGGTATCCATGATGGCCTGGATAGGAGTACCCAGCACCCTGACATTATATTTTTCGAAAATTTTGGCTTTGAACAAGGCAATACCGCAGTTCAGCGCGGTTTGTCCCCCGAAAGAAAGTAGTATCCCATCAGGATTCTCCTTGGCAATTACCTTTTCTACGAAGAAAGGGGTAACCGGCAAAAAGTAAATTTTATCGGCGATACCTTCAGTAGTTTGAACTGTGGCAATATTGGGGTTGATAAGGATAGTATAAACACCTTCTTCTTTAAGAGCTTTCAGTGCCTGTGAACCAGAATAATCGAACTCACCGGCTTCGCCTATTTTAAGTGCCCCGGATCCCAGCACTATAACTTTCTTTACGCTTTTATCCATTTTTCTCCTATATTTTTCTAAAATTACACCATTTTATCCAGGCTGTAAAAATATATGTTTTGCAACACTTAAAAAAGAATAAAATCAAAAATAGTAAATTAGATACGATACATCTCTTATTTTAGAAGGATTAAAATGAGAAGCACAGGCACGATTATTGATATTCATAAACCTCAAAACATTTACAAACATTCTATGAAAAAGCTAACCCTCCTTCTTTTTTGCTTA
>JAAUTT010000495.1 GCA_012031335.1 Bacteroidales bacterium
TCAGTAAATTTTTTATTTTCTGAATTAACACTTCAACCTGAAAAGGTTTACTGATATAGTCATCCATACCTGCTGCAAGGCAGATTTCTTTATCTCCGGCAAGAGCATTGGCTGTAATTGCTATTATAGGAGTGGAAGTATTGGTACTCTGTTCAATTTCCCTTATCTTTTTTGTTGCGATAATGCCATCCATTACAGGCATTTGGATATCCATAAGGATAATGTCGTATTTTGAAGTGCCAAATTTATCAAGTGCTTCCTTGCCATTATTGGCAATATCGATGTTCTTTACAATTTTCTGTATACTTAGTACAACAATTTTCTGGTTAATTAAATTGTCTTCAACCAGCAATACATTAGAATCTTTCAGATCGACGGGACTCGATTTTGCCTCAATAGCAGCTGCAACAGGGTCTATTTTACCCGGGTACTGAACTTCGTTTTCTGTTTTGGATTTAGGAAATATCAATCCAAATTGTATAAGCGTACTATCTTTATCAAAATGAATTTCAATAGCCCCACCATTGTGTTCCACTAATCTTTTTGCATGGATAAATCCAAAATACTTCCGTCCTCACCAACAGAAGAATCTGCAAAATCTTCCTTGATTTTATTATTGTATATAGCTGGGGTTATTTCGATTTTAAACTGAATTTCACATTTAGTAGGACCTTCCTTAATTATATTATACGAAACATGAATGTCCGACTTAACTTCAGCAGCTTTTACAAGATTTTCTATAATATTCAGAAATATCTGTTTAACCTTAATAGGGTCCCCGATGAAATTATACTTAAATTCCACCTGAGGTTCAAAGTGGAGATTAAATTTATCGGAATTCATACTTGAGAAAAGTCTGATCGTACTATTAATCGTTGTAAATAAATTGAAATTTAGGTTAACGTTGATTAAACATAGTCGATAGATGAGACCTTTGATATATTGTTAACTACGTTTACCAGGTTATTTGTGGAAGCCTGAATGGTTTCGAGCATATCTTTCTGTTTCTCGTCCATGTCTGTTTCACTCAGGAGATTACTGATAACCATCAGATTATTTAATGGAGTTCTGATCTGATGAGACAATTTTGATATAAAGTCATCCTTTAACTTTTTCTCGTTGAGTGAATTCAGAAACTTATTTTCAAGTTCTGTAGTGATCTTGGACTTTGAATATTCATATCCGTAGCTGATTACACTAATACCAATGAAAATAAGGATAGATTTTATTTTTATTGCGAGAGCTAACGTTGCTGCGTCATTCCAATTAAATGGCAGGAATAAGGTTGCAGTAAATAAGAATAGATAGATAAGGGAATAAGTTAACCCATACCTGGTTCCAAAAAGGATTATACTAAAAAGGGGGAGGCTGAACGACCATAGAAATCCGTTGTTAGTATTGCCTCCTGTGATCGATAGATATAAAAGCAGGGTAGAATAGGTAATGAGTGTTATTTTTGCCTGGCTGGGGAACCATCTATTTATTTTAATAATATAAATATTTGAAATTAGAATTGTCAAAAAACAAGTTGTGCAATAGCTCCGAAGTAATCTTCAAGCAGAATGTCGTAAACAGAAGTGAAACCGAATAAAATAAGGCCAATCCAACTAAAAAGATAAACAAAAGTCAATTTATTGGTCTCAATAGGATCGAGATTGTGTTTTTTTATTCAGCTTGAAAATATCGTTCAGAAAATCAATGGAAATCATTATTTACTTTTAAAGTGGAAACATGTTTTTTAATAACTCTATCCGATAGTTTGTTAAAATTAAAAAAAAATCAAAATAAATCCTTACATAAACTTTATTGTTTTAATATTATTACGTAATGAATCTTGGACTATTTGCTGATTTTAGTTTTAACAAACTGAATATTAAAGTAATAATACGGTTTTATTTGTTGTTGAACAATAAAACTTTTAATGAGAAAGTTTATTACTATGTGTAAATTTAGGTTTTATATCCGTGGAAATGGATGAGGTTAATAAATTAGCCATAAATAAAAACTTTTAAATTTGTACATAGTTATAACATTTTATCAAATGATTGTATACTGAAATTCAAGGTTGATTTGTTTTAATCTTCTTTTCGTTAAACGTTTGAATTGTCTTTTTATTTTTTGTATATATAGAGTCTGCTTTTTTAAGCTCAAACGCACAAAGAAATAACTTAGATGTTTGTTGTTCAGGAATACCTTTGATTTAAAAATATTATTATGGAAAGGCGCTTTACTTTGTTCATTGTATTGTTTTTGGTAATACCAACATTAACTCTTCATGTTAATGCGCAGTCGGAAGCTGCAGATACTGCAAAAAAAGAATGGGTTAAATATAATCCCGATTTTCGTTTTAACGATGGGGTTTACCTTAATTTTGATCAGGTAAAAAATAACGATCCTATACCGAAGTATAAGATTATTTCTAGTGTCGATTACAATAATCCTCAATTTTTTGATGCTGTGGCAACGGAATCTGCAATCAGTTATTATGATAACCTTGGAATACGACAAGACGTATCCATGAAAAGTATCTGGGGCTATTGTAAAATGGTATGTTATACGTCAGAATGAGTGAATCGTTTAACAAGATTAATATTGTAGGTAACATATGCCATTTTGTGGCAAATATCACCATTCAGAATTCCCGACATTACGATCCTTATTATTATAATCCTTATTATTATTACCGTTATTATGGTCCTACACCAACATATTCCTCAACGGAAATCCGGCAGTTTTATTATGGATTTTGAAACGGGTAAAATATATGATTATGAGGTGGATAATCTCGAAGTGTTGTTTATGAAGGATCCCGAACTGCATGATGAATATATGGGCCTGTCAAAAAAGAAAAGGCAACAAATGAAATTTTTATATATAAGAAAGTTTAACGACCGTAATCCATTAATGATTCCTAAATAAAAAAGCGTATGAAAAAGTTGTTGGCATTGCTTATGATTGTGTGGTTTTGGTATGAACTTATCAGCTCAAAGAGAATATATTCCTACCAAAGAGGAGCTTATGATGTTTAAAAATACCAAAACACTTGTTGTGCTGGAAGATAACCAGCTTTCCGATTTTAACATGGTAGCAAAGGAGACGATGCCTTTGGAATGGAAGATTACACCCTTTGATTATATTAGCTGGAAGGATTTCGAAAAAAAGAGACTCGATCCGGCATATTCGTTTATTCTATTGAATCAGGTTAAGTTTCAAAAAGATAAAACAAACGCGAAATATAATTTTCTGAGTCTTCTCTTGGGCGGTACTTCTCCGTCGTTAGGCGATATGGCCGACCTTTGCTCTGTTCCCTTATCTTATACTGGCGTATCTGAAGATCATTATAGTTATAAACTAGGTGTTTTTTTGCGATTTATGCAAAATCATGTTCAAATGCTGCTTGAACAACCCGATTTGCTCTCAGTGAATATTTTTAAACACTATAACGATAATATTGCCCAGCTTCATGGGAAAACACTTTATCTGGTAGCCGACGAATTATCTAAGGAAATCAATTCCCTTCCCAAAATAAAAAAGGTTTATACTGATAATGTGAAAATAGTTACCCGCGATGAAATAAAACAAGCTATCGAAGAAAGAGCTCCTAATATTGTGTTTCTGCATAAAGTCGGACCTGAAGGTACACGGCTTGATTCCCGGTGCTATAAAATTCTGATTGGTGCCGACGATGCCAAATTCTATTATTTCGATTATCATGAGGTGGGCGACAAGCCTGAAAATGCCGATGCTTTTCTTGTGAAGGACCTAAAACATATTGCGAAAAAGTAAATTCAGTTAACCGTAATACTTGTTCAAATGAAGACAAAAATTATTTCTTCTGTGGCATTGATTTTTTTTCTAATCAATATAGAGGCGCAGAATAACCGGTTTATTAATAAATCGCAACTTATTGATTTTTTTAAATCCACTACTTATGTTGTAATGGATAATAATCCTTCTGTTGGATTTAATATTTTTATTAAGGATGCAATGCAGAAGTACTGGACAGTTACACCTTATAAAATTATAAGTCATAAGGAATTTGATGATATGCGTAAGGATAACAAAAATTCTTTTATGTTTCTTTCGGTTGAGAATCTTAAGAAAGGTGATACTGATGCTTTTTACGATTACCTTGTGCTAGCTATGGGCGACACCGCTACAGTTCTTACGAATATGCCTGAAATTGTGAATATTCCTTTATCGTATTCCGGAGTTGATGAAAATGAATATGTCAATAAAATTGGATTAATTATCCGCTTTATTGAATATCATCTCGGAAACATGAAGGAGGCCTCGAATCATGTTTATCTGCGGAAACTCAATTATTACAATAAAAATATTAAGGAGATAAAAAATAAAACTCTTTTGATTGAAGAAGAAGACTTGGCTGAGGAGGTAAACTCTGTTGAGAAAATCAAGGCTATTTACAAATATGATGTCAAAATTGTTAGTTCGGATGATATTGAAAAAGCTGTAGAAGAAAAAACGCCTAATACCCTCGTACTTCATCAGATAAGTCCTGGGGAAGACGATAATGAAGGGCGCTCTTATCATTATATTTTAGGAACGGATGATGCTAAAATGTATTACTTCAATTTCTTCACCATAAGCGAAAAAAAACCTTCCGGCTTTTTAGCCAGGGATTTCAAGCGACTATCGTTGGGTCTGTAAATTGTTTACATGAATATAAAAAGTCTGCTACTAA
>JAAUTT010000496.1 GCA_012031335.1 Bacteroidales bacterium
CGGGACCTTTCCAGCCTAGTCCTTTTCATAAAATCAACAGATTTATCTATATCTTCAACACCAAGTGTAATTACATTTAATTTTTGTCTCATGAGATAATTGATTAATATTTAAGCATTACATAACGTTATAAGATAAAAGATTTTTTATTGTATTTCAATAATGATGGAAAAAAGATATGAGTTTTTTCCCTTTGGTCGAAATGACCGAGTCTCTGGGGATTTAAAATGGTAGGAGGGTTAGTGGGCAGCGAAGCCGCCCACTAACCCTCCTACACCATCTTAACTGGGTCATTGTAATTTCGAATTTAAGGAGAAATCTGATCATTTTATTCTTATAAATATTTTAACCGAATAATAGTGATTGTATATTTATACCCGGCCAATCTTATTTTTGTGTTTAAATTAACAAACTAAATTTTATTTATATGACTTCAGCATGGCTTGATTATGCCAAAAAAGTACACGCAATTGCCGAAACAGGTCTTACCTTCAACAATAACGAATACGACCGGGAACGATACGAGCAGTTAAAAGAACTCAGCTTTGAAATGTTAGGTCATTTGGGTAATACCAGCATTGATATCATCCAGCAACTTTTTAAACACCAGAAGGGGTATCAAACACCTAAAGTTGATGTAAGGGGGGTAATTGTTGAAAATGGAAATATGCTGATGGTAAGAGAAAAAGTAGATGGTTGCTGGACTTTGCCCGGTGGATGGGCCGATGTAGGTCTTACCCCCTACGAAAATGCAGTGAAAGAGGTTTGGGAAGAATCGGGCTTAAAGGTTGAACCGGTAAGGCTTTTAGCTGTAATGGACAAGAAATGTCATGCTCATCCCCACTCCCATGGTATAGTTATAAAATTTTTATACTCTGTAAACGCATAGGCGGAGAGCTCAAAGCGGGTATGGAAACCACCGGTGCTGAATTTTTTGGCCTGAATAATCTTCCTCCATTATCCGAAGAAAGAATAACAAAGGAACAGATTGAGTATCATGTATCGCTTGCTTGAAAACCCCGGAGAGGTTTGGTGCGAGTGATATAATCTAATTAATTAACATTTCAATGCTAATTAATTAGAATTTAATGTGTAATAAATAATTACTGAAATACCCTGATATAATCAACCTGCATAATTTGTGGAAATACTGTAGTATTATCCGGGCTACCAGGCCAGTTACCTCCTACCGCTAAATTCATGATAAAGAAAAATTCTTTACTGAATGTTTGGTCGTTATGGTTAAATTGATAGTACTTCTGATAATCGACATACCAAACCATTGATTTTTCCTGCCAAAGAAGTGTAAATACATGAAATTTAGTCTGCAAAACTTTCTGAGTTCAGCATATAACTGTTGCCAGTGTATTTATGACCACTTTGGTCATAATGAACAGTACCGTAAACAGTCGATTGCTGATGCCCAAGATATTCCATAATGTCTATTTCGCCGCAGGCTGGCCAGCTTACGGTTGAAATGTTATTACCAAGCATCCACAAAGCTGGCCAAATTCCTTTTTCCATAGGGGAGTTTTGCCCTGATATCAATACGGCCATATTTAAACTCCTTTTTACCGCTGGTGATAATTCTTCCGGAAGTATATCCCGAACCTTCCTTTATGGGTTTAATGTTTAGTTTTCCATCCTGAAGAAATACATTGTTTTGAGAATCCGAATAATTCTGCAATTCATTATTTCCCCAACCACCAGCTCCTTTTTCATATTTCCAGTATGCAGTATTGAGTTGTGCATCAGTAAATTCATCACTCCAAACCAAGCTCATGCCCGGATAGGTATCCGGTGTAATAACCCCTTCAGCATCGCTCACAGGAGTGTATGTATCATTATCAAGGATATTTACAAAAGCACTGTTGTTTAATACAGTTGCACCCACCACATTGTCAACTTTTACCTTAAAATACTTATTAAACTCAAGAAATTCATCAGCCATAATCTGAATTTCAATTTTTTTACTGGTTTCTCCAGCAGCAATTTTAATTTCCATACTGCTGATGGCCTCATATTCCAAACCATCTTTAGCGGTACCATCTTCAGTAGAAACAGTAAAACTAATTTCCCCGGATGTTGGTTCCGACAACGTTACTGTAATTGTCGCAAGGGTTGTTGCTGAATTCCCTTCGGTAACTTCAGTACCTGAAATCTGAAGTTCGGGAATAATTACATTATTTTCTTTTTTGCAGGATGCAAGTAGCATGGTTATGCCGATCAGGCAAAAAGTGATATTTTTCATAGTCAGTAGCATTAATTGGGCACAAAATAATCATAAAACTTATAAAAACAATATCTCCTCAAAGTTGAGCATATCGCCCGGAAACCATAACTTTATCAACTTAATTTGCATTTGTAACTTATAACATTAATTTTTATGAAAAAGTTAACTTTTTGGCAATTATATTTATTGCTTCCATTACATCATTTGCGCAACCCGGATCCCTCATCCGTGTAAGCACACAATCTATCGATCTGGTTTTAAATGTAGGACCTGATCAACGTTTGTATCAAGCATATTTTGGAGCACGGCTTACTTCAACAGATGGTCTTCCTGTTGGAGTCAACTTTCAGTCAGGTGGGAACAGTCATCTTGCGTATGCAAGCTTTGGTACAGATAACCTGTTTGAACCTGCTGTTAGAATTACTCATAACGACGGTAATCCTTCTTTAGAACTTCAATATGTAAGTTCTAATGTTGAAAAAAAGGATGATAACTTAAGCGTTACCCACATCCTTTTAAAAGATCCGGCAATATCCAGTGGTAGTAGTAATTCATATCCGGGCGTTTTTTAATCAGGATGTTATTGAACAATGGGTAGAAATAAAACATCAGGAAAAGAAGCCGGTTATGCTTTATAATTATGCTTCTTCCATGATTCATCTCAATGCTGAAAGTTACTGGCTAACACAATTTCATGGCGACTGGGCTGAAGAAATGCGGATGCAGGAAAGTGAGCTTACAAGTGGGATTAAAATAATTGATTCCAAACTTGGAGCAAGAGCGCATATGTATCAAACACCGGTTTTTTTTCTTTCCCTGAATGGTAAAGCAGGCGAGAATGATGGGGAACTTATTGCTGGTACACTGGGCTGGTCTGGTAATTTCCGTTTTATTTTGAAGTTGATGAAAAGGTTCACTCCGTGTTATCTCAGGAATCAATCCTTTCGCTTCCGAATATAACCTTGCTCCGGATCAAACCTTTGTTACACCTTCGTTCATCTATACCTATTCAGGCAAAGGTAAAGGTCAGGCAAGCCGGAACCTCCATAAGTGGGCTATTAAATATGGAATTATGGACGGCGATAAACCCCGTTATACCTTACTTAATAATTGGGAAACTACCTATTTTTCTTTTGACGAAAAGAAACTCTCTGGTTTGTTCGAAGATACTAAAAACCTGGGAGTTGATATGTTTTTACTCGACGATGGATGGTTTGGCAATAAATACCCGCGTAATGGGGATAATGCGGGTTTAGGAGATTGGCAGGAGAATAAAACCAAACTCCCCAATGGAATTGGATACCTTGTTAAGGAAGCGGACAAAGCAGGAGTTAAATTTGGTATTTGGATAGAACCTGAAATGGTGAATCCTAAAAGTGAGCTATACGAAAAACACCCCGAGTGGGTGCTAAAACTTCCCAACCGACCAGAGCATTATTACCGTAATCAATTGATCCTTGATTTAACAAACCCTGAAGTGCAGGATTTTGTTTACAAACTTGTTGATGATATGCTTACAAAACACCCTCAGATTGCTTTTTTCAAGTGGGATTGCAATCGTATGATGACTAGTCCGTATTCGGTATTTCTTAAAAATCAGCAATCGCATCTTTATATCGAATATGTAAATAGTCTTTATAAAGTTTTAGAACGAATCAGAACAAAATATCCGCACCTACCCATGATGCTTTGCTCCGGAGGAGGGGGTCGTGTTGATTACGGAGCAATGAAATATTTCACTGAATTTTGGGCCAGCGATAATACCGATCCGGTCGAAAGAGTTTATATCCAATGGGGTTACTCGAATTTCTTCCCGGCCATTGCAGTTTGCAATCACATCACTTCTTGGGGTAAACAGACGCTTAAGTTCCGTACCGATGTTGCCATGATGGGGAAAATGGGATACGATATCCAGGTAAAGGAGTTTAAACCCGAAGAACTTAAATTTAGTCAGGATGCAATTGCCAATTATAAGCGGTTGGAAAGTGTTATATGGTATGGCGATTTGTACAGATTGATATCTCCTTATGATGAAAACCGGGCAGTATTGATGTATGTTAACGATAATAAAACCAAAGCAGTTTTATTTGCCTATACATTGAATGCCAGGTTTGGAGAAAACTTCAATAATGTGCGTTTACTAGGTCTCGATCCTGCAAAAACATACAAAGTTGAAGAAATAAATAATTATCCAGGAGCTAGGAAAGCATTTCGCGATAGTGGAAAACCTTTACAGGAGATTATCTTATGAAAGTTGGTTTGAATGTATCTCCTGGATGGGCATTATCTAGTTCGGTGCTGGAATATCCGAATAGTTATTAAGCATATTTATTAAAAATTCAGAAGTTTGAGTGCAGAATTAAAACTGCGCTCAACTTTTCTGATAGTGCTAACCCATTCAATTGTGGAGAACAAGCTATAACCAACTAAACATTTCAAGTAATATCCAACA
>JAAUTT010000497.1 GCA_012031335.1 Bacteroidales bacterium
TGCTGAACATTGTCCTGTGCCGATATTACCAAGCAGGCCATCTAATTCCTGTCGAAACGCGCATTGCAAAGGGATTCTGGGATGGTAAGCCTGTAATTTTTGGCGTTACCAAAGATATTACCCAGATTAAATTTTCGGAAGAGAAATTTTCGAAGCTCTTTTATCTGAACCCTTCGGCCTGCGGACTAAGCGATTTTGAAACAGGTAAGTTTATTGAGGTAAATGCTTTATTCTACAGTTTATTCGGTTTTGAACCCGGTGAGGTAATTGGAAAAACAGTTTGGGAGCTGGGTGTTATGACCGAAGAAAGCAGAAATAAAATACTTGAAAATACAGATGAAAACGGAATTGTAAGAAATTTGGAAACAGAATTACTAACTCATAACGGTGAAAAGAAATATGTTTTGCTTTCGGCCGAAAATATCAACGTTCAGAATAAAAAATACAGGTTCACGGTAGTAAACGATATCACCGATTTTAAAAAGACACAGGAAGATTTAAAGATCAGCAACAAAAAACTTGAAGCTATTATACTCGCCTCGCCCGACGGTATAGGAATGATATCCATGGATGGTAAGTTATTACTTGTTTCGGATAAATTAGCCGAAATGTATGGTTATAAAAATATTGAAAAGGATGTTTTCGCCGGACGGGATATATTCGATTTTATTCATCCTTCGAACCATACTTTACTTCGCGAAAATATTGGCAAGCTTATCATAAACAGAAAAGACCACCGTATCACCGAATATACAGGTGTTAAAAAAGATGGAAGCTTGTTTTATATTGATGTTAATTCCACCATTTTATTCGATTCGTTTGGTAAGCCAGAGTTTATTTTGTTTGTTGAACGCGACATAACCGAACGTAAAAAGTCGGACGAAGCATTAAAACTTGCAACCACGCGGCTTACCCTTGCCACGCGGGCAGGTGGAGTAGGCGTTTGGGAGTATGATCTGAAAAGCAAGGAGCTTATTTGGGACGACCAGATGTTCGCCCTTTATGGTTTAAAGCGCGAGGACTTTATTGGAGCATATAACTCGTGGTTCGATGCTGTGCATCCCAACGATTCAGTTCGGGTTAATACCGCGATAGAAATGGCAATCAGTGGTGATAAAGAATACAACACCGAATTCAGGGTTATATGGCCCGATGGTTCGGTGAGAAACATCAGAGCACTGGCTACAGTAGAGCGCGATAAGAACAACGATCCCTTGCGTATGGTTGGGACAAACTGGGATATTACAGAACAAAAAAGAATCGAAGAAGCCTTGTTAAAAGCTAAAGTTGAAGCCGACTTGGCCAATAAAGCCAAATCGGAGTTTCTGGCAAACATGAGCCACGAAATTCGCACTCCCATGAATGCAATTCTTGGTTTTAGCGAAGCACTATATCATAAACTGGAGTCGAAACAGCATCAGAAAATGATCAAATCGGTGCTAAACAGCGGTAATTTGCTGATGTCGCTGTTAAACGATATTCTCGATCTCTCCAAAATAGAAGCTGGGCAAACTCGAAATAAGCTATCATCCGGTAAATATCGGTAACCTTTTACAGGAAATAGTGCTGTTATTCAATGAAAAAGCACAGTCGAAATCACTTGAGCTGAATTATGTGGTTGAATCAGGATTTCCCGAAACCTTAATGTTCGACGAAATAAGGTTGAAGCAGGTATTGTTCAACCTGGTGGGTAATGCTATTAAATTTACGCGTCAGGGGTATGTTAACATCCGGCTCAGATTTTTACCTAAAAATGACGCGACTGGCGAGCTGTTTATCGAAATTGAAGACACCGGTATTGGAATTCCCGAATCGCAGCAACAGATAATTTTTGAAGCCTTCCAGCAGCAGTATGGGCAATCGAACCGCGAATACGGAGGGACAGGATTGGGACTGGCCATTTCGAAAACGTTTTGGTCGAAAAAATGAATGGAACAATCTCTGTAGAAAGTGTTGTTGGTAAAGGGTCAACCTTTAAATATACTTCCCCGAAGTAAGTATTTGCAATTATACCATTCATAAGCATGAACCTTCCGATGAGGTTCTCCATATAAAATTCGAAAAAGCTTCCATTTTGGTTGTCGATGATGTTGCATCGAATATCGATGCGGTTGAAAACCTGCTATCCGATTCTGGCTTGGAAATTTTAAGAGCCGAAAACGGAGAATATGCCCTTGAAATTTTGAAAAATTCCAGCCCCGACCTGATACTGCTCGATATTCGCATGCCAGGCATAGATGGATTCGAAGTTGCTAAACGTATTAAATCGAACCCCGAAAAGATGCATATTCCGGTTGTTGCTTATACAGCCTCTGTTTTTAGTTCCGAGATGCATCGAAAAGTCGAATTACTTCAACGGATACTTGTATAAGCCTGTGCGTAAACCAGAGCTTTTGGGTAAACTAAAGCAGTTCCTCAACGATTTTGTTGTTAAAGATGAGGATGAGTTGTCGAATTATAATCCTGTTGATTTTAGCACTGATGAACTTAATCTAGCAGCATTGTCCGAAGCATTAATTATACTTCACGATAGGTTTCTGCCATTCTGGGATGGTATAAAAAATACTTTCATATTGTTTAAGATCGAAGATTTTGTAAACGAACTTTCTGTTTTTGCAAAACAATACAAAATTCGGCTTTTGATAGCCTATGCTGCCAAAATAAAAGAAGACCTCGAAATAATCAATCTCGATTCGCTGCATAAAACCCTTCAGGAATTTCCTGAGAAAATTGAAATGCTGAATCAATTGCTAAAACAATAAATCAATGAACGAAGAAGCTTATCTGTTAATTGTTGATGACAACCTTGAAAATTTAAACGTTATTGGAAATATACTTAAGGACAAACATTATAAAATTGCTCTGGCTCGAAACGGCGTTTCAGCATTACAAATACTGGACGAAATAGAAATCGATCTTATTCTCCTGGATATTATGATGCCCGATATGGACGGTTATGAGGTATGTACCCGCATTAAAAAAAATGCTGCCCTGGAAGATATTCCCGTTATATTCATAAGTGCATTGAACGAAACCAAAGACATTGTAAAAGGCTTTAACTGCGGAGGGATAGATTATATAACCAAACCTTTTAAAGCTGAAGAGATCATTGCAAGAGTAGATACACATTTAAAGCTCAGGAAACAGACCCTGGAATTGAAAATGATCAATGCCAACAAAGACCTGTTTATTTCCATCCTGGCACACGACTTAAAAAATCCGTTTAATCACCTTATCAACTTTTCGGACATATTGCTGAAGAATTTTCGCCTGACTGAAATTCACGAGATTGAAAAAAGCTGGGCATAATCCATCACCTTTCCGTAAGCCTGTATTCATTGGTGGACGATACATTGTTATGGGCAAGAGCACAATCGGGGAGGATTACCTTTAACCCCGAAAATATTAATCTTTCGAAACTGTGTGATGAAATAATTTCTCAGCTTATTCTTGAGCAGGAAGCTAAAAAAATTTCGGTTAAATGTTTGTTTGCGCAAGATCTTATGGTGTATGCCGATAGTTTTATGCTGCTTATTATCCTGCGCAACCTCCTTGGCAATGCCATAAAATTTTCCAATACAAGCGATATTATTATAATATCAGCCGAAACAGACCGAACAGGGGTAACCATAGCTGTTACCGACAATGGTGTTGGAATCAATCCCGAAGGAATAAAAAAATTGTTCGATATTACACAGGTTTATTCAACCAAAGGAACAGCCAACGAAAAAGGAACCGGCTTGGGATTGATAATATGTAAGGACTTCGTTAAAATGCATAAAGGAAAAATATGGGTAGAAAGTGAAAAGCTTATAGGCAGCACATTCAAATTTTATCTTCCGTTTAAACAAAGCCAATGATATGCTATGATAATCAATGTCAGAATAAGACCATTTTATTTCATTTTAACCAGACTTCTTTATTCGGGTCTTACAAGCATTATAGATAATGCTACAATCATAAGCATGTCTTAATTTAATCTAAATTTCACTTGGAGGTGATATTTTCAGTTGGATTTTTATTTATTTGGAGCAAGTTGTCCTTATCCGCAGTTAGGGCGCGTTTGTAACACGTGCGGTTATTAATGCACGCGTTACAAATGCCCTAGCTTATTGATAAGTCAACGCATTGAATTAATATTTTTCAGGCAATCTGAACAACAGGCTGCTCCTTCTCCTTTTTGGGTTTTGCTCTTAAAGCGGTATATTCTTTCAGGAATTTGCTGTCCTTTTTTTCATAAACCTCTACAAACTTATCTATTTTAGTTTTAAGAGTTCTCTCCATAAAATCGAAATGTTTATTTACCGATCTTATTATTTTATGCTGATTTTGAAGACTCAGTTCCGCATCGGCCATTCTTTTTATAAATAGCTGAGCAGCCTCCTCCAGTTTTTTAACCATATCCCTGGTTAATCCAAAATCGTCCGATAACTTTTGGGCTTTACTTAATTTACTGTTAACACGTTCAGGCGATATATCTTTCATTTCGTTTAGAGTAAAACCTCCTATTTTATTGGCAAGGTTTACCAGGTTTCTGCAATACTTTATCAGTTGTTTGTCTGTTTCATTCTCAATTTTTCGCGGAGAAAGGTGCAGAGCATCGATAGTTTTACCAGATTTGGCCCCTTTTATAAGTTTCAGAATTCCCGAAAGCTGTGAAAAATGACCCATAAGTATTTTTTT
>JAAUTT010000498.1 GCA_012031335.1 Bacteroidales bacterium
TTACAGCAAATTCTCACCCGTCCCGCAGAATATTCGGTTATTGCTACATTAAACCTGAATGGAGATTATATTTCGGATGCGCTTGCTGCAATTGTTGGAGGAATCGGGATAGCCCCCGGAGCCAATATAAACTACGAAACCGGTCATGCCGTTTTCGAAGCCACACATGGTACTGCACCCAAGTATGCCGGTAAGGATATGGTAAACCCCGGATCGGTTATTCTTTCGGGCGTTATGATGCTCGAGTATATGGGATGGCAGGAAGCCGCCGACCTGATTGTTAAAGGTTTGAAAGGTGCCATTAATAACAAAAGAGTAACTTACGATTTTGAAAGACAAATGGAAGGTGCAACAAAACTAAAATGCTCAGAATTTGGCGACGAGATTATCAAAAACATGTAAAACATTCATTTTTTCCATAACCAATTATCAAAATAGCCATGTTAACCAAAAAAGTTGAAGAGATTCTGGTATCGCAAATACAAAAAGAGGCCTATTCCTCTTTTCTGTATCTGGCGATGGCATCCTGGGCCGAAGCCGAAGGGATACAGGGAACATCAGCCTGGCTTTATGCCCAGGCCGAAGAAGAGAAAACGCATATGCTCAAATTTATTCATTACGTGAATGAGCGCGGTGGAAAAGCTGTAATTCCTGCAATACAGCAACCTCCCATGGATTTCTCAAGTGTACAGCAACTTTTCAAAAAAGTGCTTGAGCATGAAGAATATATAACAAATTCTATCAACGAAATTGTTGCCACCTGTATTTCCGAAAAGGATTTTACAACTCAAAACTGGGTTCAATGGTTTGTGACAGAACAAATAGAAGAGGAAGCTTCCGTGAGAGGTATTCTTGATAAACTTAAACTATTGGGCGATGGTAATTTATATCTTTTCGACAAAGACATAGTTGCTCTTCGTAAATCGACAGGTGTAGCTTCCACTGATGCCACATAAACCTCTTTAAACTCATACATAAAAGCAATCTGAATCTATTTTACAGGTTGCTTTTATCTTCTTTTCAATTCAGACAACTTACCTATTATCTGAATATTTCCAAAATTTTTAAATCAGAAAAAAATAATCGCTACCTTATCCGTGAAACTTATCTTACTTTGGTTTTAATTTGGCATACAGTTTTTAATTGTAATAAATAATATTCATTCGAATTCAAATTATAAGTCTTATAACTTTAAACTGAATTCAAATTTCTATTCAAAATAAAGTTTATGTTGAAAAAAATCTCTTACGTCTTTTTGTTCTGTTTTTACTTTCGTTAACCAATATATGGCAAATTTCGCACAGCAAAATACTGAATCTGTTTTGAGTATCGGAACCAAACATGGTGTAAATTTTTCGCAGATTACATTTGAACCTCCTGTTGACCAATCGTATAAATTAGGATATACAGGTGGTTTGGTAATTAAATATCAGTCGGATAAACATGCCGGCGTTCAGGCTGAATTTAATTTTTCTCAACGTGGCTGGTCCGAAAGTCTCGATTCGGGAAAAGCATATAGTCGCACTCTCAACTATTTTGAAATACCGGTTCTTTCACATTTTGTATTTGGCAGGAAAAATTCTAAAATCATCATTAACCTGGGCCCGAACCTGTCGTTTTATACTTCGCAAAAGGAAGAAATGAAAGCATTGCAAAATATTCTCGACTGGTGCGAGAGTAATGAAGCCATTGTGTTCCTGCAAATTCAGGGAAACGGCAATGAATGGAATTCCTATCCGGAGGTACATCCCTATTTAAGTGCTCCTTATTCAGTAAAGGATTTCGCCAACGGCGTGGGATTTCTTCTTGATTATCTTTTTAATACAAAAAAATACACCTGTATAAAATACTTTTGTATAGCCAACGAACCAACCGGTGGCACTTTTGCCTATTGGTACTCCAAAGGACCTGAAGATGTTTCTATTCTTCCGACACTAAAAGCCGTAAGTGAAGAAATAAAAAAGCGAGGAATACCTGTTAAAATCTCAGGCCCAGACTGGACTGATCTTCCTCCTATGAATGATTCTATATTAAATGAATACGACCCTTATATTCAGGCTTATGATATTCATTCCTATCAGGGAGTAGGTGAAACCGGACAAAAAACACTGAAAGCATGGGCAGATTACGCACACAGCAAAGGTAAACCCTTTTTTTTAAGTGAATTCGGAAATATGACTCTGGGATGGGGAGCCGATAATCCGGGCCCAAAATCATTCAATGCTGCAATTTCTAATGCTACCGACGTAATTCGCGGTTTGAGGGTTGGTGTTGATGGTTTCAGTCGCTGGAGTTTTACAAACAGGGGTGATATTGACGGACAATGGCAGCTCATACAAACCTGGGACCGTGAAAATAAGAGATACCTTGATTCGGTTCAAATTGAAAAAGAAGCCTTTTATGGATATGCCATGATCACCCGTTTTATTGAAAAAAAATCACAGGTACTTCATTGTGTTCAGGATAGTTTAAGTGAAACTCTTTTCACCGCAGCATTACGCTCGCCGAAAGATGATGTTACTGTTTTATTGGTAAATACCGACACTCTGGAAATAAAGGTAAATTTAAATTTCACCCGGGAACTGCAAATTCCGGTTTCAAAATTTATCCTCACAAAAGATAAACTGGATGCGGAAAATTTTATCTTTCAATCTGAAAACAATAAGGATATGAATTTTATTCTTCCACCAAGAAGTATTTCTGTCATTACAAGTTCATCAAAATAAATATTATTAACTCTCTAATTATTACGATTAAAATCATGAAAAAAGGACTACTTTGTTTAATTGTAGCTTTTAACTCTTTTATTTTGTTTTCCCAAAGCGTCCCTGGGACCTATAAAGTTACCTGGGCCGGGAATTCATTTGGAGGAGCAAGTGGAAAATGGGTTCAAAACCGCATAAGTGGTGCCGGTTTTGCACCTGATGGCACTGTTTATGCGAACAGCGGCTGGGATGAGTCAGGTCGCTGGCGTGGAATGTACAAAGACGGTAATGTATTGCCCTACAGAGGTGACGGAGGATCAAAAACAGTAGCTCAAAACCACAATTACTTTTATGTTTCTTATGGAAAAACAATTAGGGAACATGAATTTAATGGGGATATAACAGCTAAAACATTGGATTTCTGGATTTGAAACATTTGGATTATTGCAAACGATTCTTTAATAATCGGCTCAAGCTGGAAAGAAAATGTGGTTAAGGTACTCAGATTATCTGATTTATCTGTTGTAGCATCCTGGACCGTGAACAACCCTGGTCCTGTGGCTATTGATAGCCTGGGAAACGTATGGGTCGTAAACAACATGATTAAAATTTGGCAAAATGAATATTGGCGGGTGGTTGAAAACAAACATCCGGTAATTATCAAATTTAATATCAATGGAAGTGCTATAGGTGATACCATTAAAGGATGGGAAAAATGGAAACCTGTACATCTAAATTTATCAAATGATGGCCTTTTGATGGTTGCAGATGATGGAATTAAGCACCAAATCCATTTTTACGACGTAACTACTTCTCCTGCTACATTATCGAATAGTTTTGGAACTGAAGGAGGTATTTTAGCCGGTACACCAACCGTTGTAAACGATGATCCGTTAAAGCTTTGGGGATTATCAGGTGTAGGTGTTGATTCATTAGATAACATTTACATCACCTATTTTGAAGAAGGATCTGGTATTAAAAGTTTTAAACCAAATGGCGATTTAAACTGGGTTGTTCGGTCGGCTGCTTTTACTGAGGCAGCGAGTTTTGATCCGCATTATGACGGGAAGCAGCTGGTTTCAAAAAATGAGATTTATTTAATGGATTATACTAAAGATGTACCCGGTGAAGCCTGGGAGTTATACAAATACCATTTGGATATTGCAAACAGGCCGGATGATCCACGTATAGATTTTGAATATGCTACAGCCCGAATTCAACGTGTTGATGGTGAAGCTATTTTTTATTATACAGGTATGCATAAAATGCAACCCCATTTCTGGACTTACGATGAAAACAATATCCCAACAATAAATTATACACACAATATGGCAGGCAATTGGGGATATTATGTAGATACAGAAGGAACTATCTGGGAAGCAGCAGGCAAAAAGTTTACCAAACACCTCTGAGAAATTTCACACTCGAACGGGATCTTATTTACGACACTACAACTGTTGAAGACATGTCGGCTGATTGGTATGATTTAAGGCGAATAACCTATTTTCCGGAAGAGGATGTTATGTTTCTTTGTGGTTGTCAGAGTGCCCAGGCTTGTTCCGAAGCAGAGGTATGGAAAGAAGTTGGTACTCAGATTGCCCGTTATGACGATTGGAGCAAGGAAACCAGAACTAAAACTTACCAAAAAGATGTGCCCTGGGAAAACGAAGATGGTTTTCAAACCCTTGGTATTGCATTTGCCGGTGACTACATCTTTTTACAGGGAGTAAGATCGAGGGCCGAAGTAAGGGTTTTTACTATTTCGGATTTTACTTTTGTTGGTAAGCTTATGGTTGGATCTGAAGTTGGTGGAAATGGTGAATGTGGATGGGGTGATATTCCCTACCCGATAAATGCATTAAAACGCCAGAATGGAGAATATGTAGTTGCCATTGAAGATAATGCAAAAGGTAAATTTATTGTATACCGGTGGCAGCCAGTTGCTGGCATATCTGAAGGTTATCCTGAAATTGAATAA
>JAAUTT010000499.1 GCA_012031335.1 Bacteroidales bacterium
ATTAACCCTAAAAATATTGTAGCGCAACTTGATGATTTTGCAGAAAATTTTAATGAACTAACCGCTTTTTTGCAGAAGGTTAATTTTTTATAAGAAAGCCCTATGTTGCCCTTTGGTATGTTGAATGAATTTCAAAAATTGGGCGAACATTTTGCATGGCTTACCATTCCATTTACGGTTATTGTTTCTTGGGTATTCACTTCAATGGAAAAAGTGGGCGAAGCAACAGAAAATCCTTTTGAAGGTGGTGCAAATGACATTCCAATGGCAGCACTAAGTCGCACCATTGAAATTGATTTGAGAGATATGTTGGACGAAAGCCCACTGCCCGACCCCATTACGCCAATCAATAATATATTAATGTAAAATAAAAAAAAATTAACATATACTTTGTTGTCGATTATAGCTTTCTTCGTATTTGCATTTCCAATCCTCAAACAATTGGGTTTCATTTCGCGATTGGTATTGGAGTAATTTAATACATAGTGGATTTTATGGTGCTGGAGATACAACTTTTATTGAATTAAACTCCTTTAAGTCAAATTTAAAACTTGTTTTTCATCCGATCATTTATTTTTTAAAGCAAGTGGAATTCTCTTTTCTGGCGGCTTAATATACTTATTCCCTTTGATTAAAAAGAATAACCAAAACAATAAGCTGTATTTATTACTATTAGGTATTCTAATTAATTTGGTTTTAATGTCAATACTTGTTGCTAAGCAATTTAAGTATTACTATATGACAACAGCGCTTTTATTAAGCATTCCTGGATTATTTATCATGTATGAAATTTTGTAAAAAGTATATTTACCACCAAAAGAATTCTAATAGCATTGCCTTTGTACCTAATAGTTTCTTTTTATGTTTTTAATGAAATCAGTGTTATGTTTCACTTTCATAAAGAAAAGGTAAATAGAAAAGAAAAATATCTGAATACCAAAAATTTCATTGAAACAGGTATGAAAAAGAATCAACCATCTTTATTGATTGCTGACTATTATGGAGCACCATATAAAGCTTATGGCTTATTTTATGGAATGGCATGGTGTGGTCATAAAATGGGGGAGAAATATGCGGTTGAATTGATTAAGCATTACCCCAATATTTATTTCTATCATGGGTGGAATAACCAATTTAATCAGTGGGGTACATCATTTTCTTTTATTGATTTATTAAAAAGGTATAATAAAGTGGTTCATTTTGTTGGAGATCCGGAAAAGGAAAATGATCTGGTATCTAAACTTCATGGTTTAAACAGGCAAGTCGATTCAAAATTTGAAAAAATTGTTGCATTTCCTGAAACAAGGGAAACAGTTTATGAGGTGACCTACGATTCAACAAAAGGTAAAAATCCTTTTAAGCTGTATTTTGATGGTGAGAATTTAGATAGTTCAAAAATGCTATTTATTAACAGGGAAAGCTTTAAAATTGGAAATGGCAACACCCAATCTTCCGAACTTTCAAAATCGGGTAGTAATTCAATTAAATTGACCAAAGAAAATCCTTATGGTTTTACCTTTTATTTAAGCGAAGTAAATAAAAACGATCATTATAAAATTAGTATTTATAAGTACAATAATAAAAACCATAATTCCGGCCTTGTTGTAGCCGCAAATGACGTTACAAAATATTATAAGTTTATCACTGAATCATCTCAAACAGAAAATCATTGGCAAAAAATTGAATTTGATTTTATAGTTCCCGATGCAGCCCATTTGCAGGACATTAAAATATATTGCTGGAACAATGATTCCATATTGTCAGCCTATTTTGATGATTTGTCAATTGAAAAGTTTTAAATAAGGGGTATGAAGAGGGGTATTAATTTTTTTTACGATCAATTTCTAAATCATAGCTGTCAGTTATTATTTTCTGAACTGATTTAAATCGCTATATATTCTTAAAAACTGATTAAGATCTATAAATTTAAATTTCTGAAAAATAAGTAATTTTAGGTGCTATTGTAATCCAATTTCTTAAATGTTACTTATTACATTTTTAAACTTCTTTTAATTTTATTTACATTTACGTTTTTAAACATATCTTTAAATTAATGCAATTAAGCATAATTGTGCCTTTATTTAACGAACAGGATTATATCATAGATGTGTTAAAACGCATTGAAAAAGTAACCATGCCCGAGTTTGTCCATTCCCTTGAAATAATAATTGTCGACGATTGCTCAATTGATAATTCAAATAAACTCATTACTGAATACATCAGAAATAAAACTAATTATAAACTTATCCGGCAGGATTTTAATCAGGGTAAGGGAGCTGCAGTAAAAAAAGGCTTCGAGATGGCTTCAGGCGATGTATTTTTTATTCAGGATGCGGACATGGAATTGTTGCCTGATGATCTTCCCGATATGTTACGGGCTATGCATGAATTAAAGGTTGAATTTGTAAATGGCTCGCGTTACCTCCCGGGAATAGTCAGGCCAATTGCATCATATAAAAGGTATTTGGCAAACCGGTTATTTACTTTTATGACTTCTGTTCTCATTAATGCAAAATTAACCGATATGGCATGCGGGCATAAACTCATCCACAGAAATTTGATTTCAAAAATTACCTTGGAGGAGAAGAGGTTTGGCTTTGAGGCAGAGTTGATACTAAAAGCTTTACGCATTAAGAAGAATAATATTGCCGAAGTTCCCGTAAGGTATTTTCCACGAAATGCCGGAGAAGGGAAAAAATTAAAATCATCGGATGCATTTAAGATATTGTGGACTATTATTAAATATGGATTGTTAAAGTTGTGATTTAATGACCAAAAAAATTCGATTTTTTTTTCTCCTGGCTTTTTTTTTACCATTGCCTTTACTACTGATTTATTCAGGGATTAAAATACATGAAAATGAAGGGAATTATCATTCATCATTTATTGATCCTGAGTTCATCTATTTTTTTTAATAGCCTGTGTCTTGGGGAACTTAATCCAAATGTTGGACATGTAGATAATCCGGGTACAACTTTACAATGCAGTGGAGCTGTAATAATGCGTTTAACCCATTTGTTTTCTTCAGGCAACTCATTTTTGGAAGATGTAATAATAAACCATGAAAAATATTTACTTATTATTTGCTTTTCTTTAGTTTTATTGGCATCAATAGTAATTTTTCTGGGAGCTTTTGTTATTGAAAGAAGCACTAATAATTTAATTTTTGGGCTATTATTTCAAATTGCACCTTTTTTAAGTTTTTATGTTCTTCATTTTGTTTCTAGAGTAATACCAGAACATTTTTTTATCTGGTTTACTCTATCTTTTATGGTTTTTTTCATTTATATTATATATAAGCGACCAAATTTCACCAACAAAAATTTGTTTACAATCTTTTCAGCCTTAATGGTAGGATTTGGAATTGCTACAAAAATATATTTCGCAGTTTTTATTTTTTTCCCATTCCTTTTAATTCCTAAATTAAAAGGAAAGTTTTTGTTTATCTGTTTATCATTTGTTTTTCTTTTTTATTTTTCGCTTTTCCGGTCTTGAATAATTCTCTTTTCTTCTATAGGTGGGTTACTTCACTTTTACTCTTCAGTGGTAAATATGGTACTGGTAAAAAAACTTTATTGATTTGCATTCTTTTCTTCATAATGCAAAAGTGTTATATGATATGTATGGTTTCCTTTTTATTTCTCTTATTGGTAATATCACTATTTTGATTTTAATTGGCTTTAACAAAATAAGGAGAAAGATTTATAATAAGAAAATTATTTTGGCATTAGCAGGAATCACCTTAAGTAGTCTTATCCATTTATTTTTATATCAAAACATTTTGGAACTAATTATGTAGTACCTTCAATTATATTTATCCCTTTATCCTGGATTTTTATTATAGAGATTTTAACAGATATTTTTAACAGAATTAGATATTTACGAACCATTTTTAAGCTTATTTTTTCTTTTTTTTTGCAATTAAACTTTGTTTTCAATCAAAAAATATGTATGATTCTTTTTTACATGATAAAGAAAAGATGAAAGATGTAAAAAACTACACAACCAATTTTTTAGAAAATCATCCATTTAAGTTACCCGTGATTATTGTTTTAACAAATTCTGCTTCGATCCCTGAGGGGGGACTTTGGTTTGGAAACCTTTATTCTGGTGGAAACAAGAAAAAGTGCATTGATATTTTATCCAGATTATATCCAAATAGGTATTTTATGTTTACAGTGAAACAAATTTATAGATTGGCATGATAACAGATATACAATTGATGAATTATGCAATATTTATACTAAATTTAATATTTATAACAATAACAATGATGAGAATATAAAAAAATGATATATTCAGGTTTATCTCTTGATAAGGTTAAAAAAGAATTGGTAATGTATAATCCTGGTTCTGGCGAAGAAATATTTTTAATTACCAGACTTTAAATTATTATTGATGTTAAAAGACATGTTTCAAAACTATCCAAAGAAAAGGCCAAAACTACCTAAAGAATATATTGAAATTTATTCAAGTTACCATAAAGGTAATCGAGAAGGTAAAGGGATTGCTTCGTTCTTATCACAAAAAATTGAATCCTGGATGCACCGGAAAGTTGCAAAAGATGTTAAGAAAAATTCAAATAAAAGTACTCTTGAGATTGGTGCAGGAACTTTAAATCAATTGAAATTTGAAAAGGCTTATTATTATGAAATTGTAGAACCATTTAAGGATTTATATCA
>JAAUTT010000500.1 GCA_012031335.1 Bacteroidales bacterium
AAATATTGGCTCAAATTAAAAAATTGTGCTCCAAACATTAAATATCTATCGAAATGTCTTTCATATGGTATTCCTGAGACAAATGATGGATTATCTCCATTCAATAGTATTTATCAGGTTAAATCTGGTGGATACATTGAAATTTCTTTTATTGGTAAGCGGCTTGTAATTAAAGAAGGAATTTATTATAACCTAGTAGAGCAAGTTAATAGTAAAATTAATATAGTAAAAGAAAAAAGTTATACTCAATTAAAAAATGAGCTATTTGAATTATTTCATTCGTCTATTTTACTTCGGTTAAGATCCGACGTTCCTGTTGGTTTATCAATAAGCGGAGGTTTTGACTCCATTTCAATCGGAAGTATTGCAAGTCAACTTTATTCGAATATTGTGGGATTTCATTATGGTGATCCTGCTAAAAAGGAATCGGAAGGACCCCTAGTTAAAGAATTTCAAGACAAAAGGAATATTGAAATTCATTACATATGGCCTCATAAGGATGAAATTTTAAGTTCATTTAATGATACTGTTTTAGCTCAAGAGGCACCATTCACAAGTTTTTCTATCATTGCACAGCAATTGGTTTACAAAAAAGCAAAGGAAGAGTCAATAAAAGTCTTATTAGGTGGTCAAGGGGGAGATGAAGTTTTAATGGGTTATAGGAAGTATCAATTTTTTTATTTGCAAAAATTATTGCATGAAAAAAAGTTTTTAAAACTTGGATCTAATTTGACGGGTTTTTTATTTATGGTATTTTCCGAAATTGAAAAGTTCAGGTTGTATTTAGATCAAAGTAATCGATATAATAAAAATGGTCAAGAATATAGTTTAATACTACCACAAGCAGAATCCATAGAATTGAATATAGACAAGACAAAACCTCTGTGGCAACGTCAAATAATAGACGTTAATGTTTCAAGCTTACCAACTTTATTGCAGTATGAAGATCGGAATTCAATGTATAATAGTATAGAAAGTAGATTACCTTTTATGGATTATCGGCTCGTGGAATTTGGAATGGCCTTGCCTGAAACATTTAAAGATAAAAATGGATATGGAAAATGGATAATGAGAGATATAATGAAAGACCAAATTCCTGAAAGGATTAGGTTAAATCGAGAAAAAAGGGGATTTGATGGCCAGAACCATTGGATCGGATTAGGTATTGGTGATAAAATTAGAGGTGAATTAAAACAAAGGTTAGATATTATAAACAAATTTTTGCCACCTAAAATAGATATTGACACCTATTTTTGTAATAATGCGATGAAATTTCCAAATCTTCGTTTAAGAGAATTTCTTATTCTTTACTGGTTATCTTTAGAACTTGACCGCTAATTTAAATGATAAAATTGTCGTGAATATATTGTATATAAATCATTATGCCGGTTCTCCAAAGTATGGGATGGAATTCAGGCCTTATTATTTAGCAAATGAGTGGAAGAAACAAGGCCATAATGTAATGATTATAGCCTCTTCGTTCTCTCATTTACGGATCAATCAACCTGTAACCGATAAATTATTTACTTATGAAAGTGTAGAAGGGATTGATTTTACTTGGATTCATACTAATCCTTTATAATGGTAATGGTGTTGCCAGAGCCTTTAATATATTCAGTTTTGTTTTAAAGTTAATGTTTAATTATAAACGATGTTTGAGATCTTTTAAGCCAGATGCAATAATTGCTTCATCAACATATCCTTTGGATATTTTCCCGGCAAGAAGAATTGCTAATAAATATAAAGCAAAATTAGTATTTGAAATTCACGATTTATGGCCTCTATCGCCTATTGAATTAGGAGGTATGTCTAAAAATAATCCTTTTATTTTAGCTATGAAATTAGCTGAAAGGATTGCTTATAAAGAATCGGATATTATTGTATCTATTTTACCATACACTTTTAATTACCTTAAGAAGTTAGGAATTACGCCAAAAAAGTTTTGTTTTATTCCGAATGGTGTTGTAAAGGACGAATGGCAGGAAATTGACAGTGTAGCGTTGTATAGAAATGAAGTTTTACAGAGATTAAATCAATTCAAAAAGGATGGTTTTTTTATTGTTGGCTATACTGGAGGACATGCCCTCTCTAATGCATTAGAGTCGTTTATTGGTGCCGGAAACTTGATTAAGGAGCCAAACGTAAAGCTAATTTTAATAGGTAATGGTTCCGAAAAGGTAAGGTTAGTCGAGAAAGCTAAAAGCCTGAATTTAAATAATATTGTATTTTTTAATTCAATTAATAAATCACTTATTCCTAGTGCATTATCTTTATGTCATGTATTATATATTGGTTGGCAAAAAAGGAAATATACAAATACGGGATTAGTCCTAATAAAATTATGGATTACATGATGGCTGCTAAGCCTATAATTCATGGAATTGATCTAAAAGAAAATATTGTTAGTGTAGCTAATTGTGGAATTACTGTTGAACCTGAGAATCCTGCAGTAATTGCTGATGCTATAAATGAGCTTTTCTATAAACCCTCTGTTGAGCTTAAAAGAATGGGTGAAAATGGGAAAAATTACGTATTAGAAAATCATACATATGAAAAACTGGCTTGGGATTTTATCAAATTATTATCGTAACAAATTAAAATATAATTAAAATCTTTAAGATGGATAATATTAGTTTTGAACTGGAAAAAATTAAAGAAAGATATTCATTACGACAAGAAAAAGATAACTACCTATATTTTACTCATTTTGTAAAAAGCGAAAGAGAATTAAAGTATTCACTAATAATTAAAAAACATTTTTCAAATACTAGTATGGAAATCTTAGTATTATGGAAATAGGTGCTGGGGGAGGAGATAATTTGTTATTTTATCATCGGCTAGGTTTCTGCTGGAAAAACATTTTTTGCCAATGAGCTTTTGGAGGACCGTGGGGTTGTTTTAAAGAAAAAGTTACCTGCTTCAAATATTTTTATTGGAAATGCTCTTGAATTAGATTTTTCAAACCAATTTGATATTGTTTTTCAATCAACTGTCTTTACATCAATTTTGGATGATGATTTTAGAAGGAAGTTAGCTCAAAAGATGTACGAAATGGTTAAATCAAAAGGAATGGTTTTATGGTACGATTTTAAATACAATAATCCTTATAATAGTGATGTTAAAGGAATAAATAGAAATGAAATTAAGGAATTATTTCCTCTTTCTGCGAAAATCGAATTTTACAGTGTAACTTTAGCGCCACCAATTGGTAGAAGAATAGAAAGGATTTATAACCTTGTAAATTTCTTGTTTCCATTTTTAAGGACTCATTTAATTGCTATTATATATAAATAACTTAAATTATAAATGTCAAAGAAAATTGTAACAATAATTGGCGCACGACCTCAATTTATTAAAGCAGCGGTCCTTAGTAGATTAATTAGACATGAGAAATGGAATAATGCTTTTAAAGAGATAATAGTTCATACAGGTCAACATTATGATACGAATATGTCTGATGTTTTTTTTCATGAAATGAACATTCCTCAGCCGGATGTAAATTTGAATATTGGTTCAGGTACTCATGGAAAAATGACAGGCGAGATGCTAATTCAGATTGAAGAAGTTCTTTTATCAGAAAAGCCTGATATTGTTTTAGTGTATGGTGATACAAATTCTACTCTTGCTGGTGCTTTAGCTGCTAGTAAATTGGATATTCCTCTGGCACATGTCGAAGCAGGGTTACGTAGTTATTGGAAGAGAATGCCTGAAGAACAAAACAGAGTGTTAACTGATCATATTTCAGATTGGTTATTTTGTCCAACAGATATTGCTTGTACAAATCTGAAAAAGGAAGGAATAACTAAAGGTGTTCATTAACCGGTGATATAATGCTTGATGCATCTCTTTATTATCAGAAAATTGTTTTGAAGGATTTTGAGGCGGAAATAAATTTTTTAAGGAAGTATGGAATTGAAGAACCATTCTCTGAATTTTTTCTTTTGACAATCCATAGAGCGGAGAATACTGATAATCCTGAATGTTTAAAAATATAATCAGAGCAATTAATCAAAGCACGTTGCCAGGCATTTTCCCAGTTCATCCCAGAACACGCAAAATGCTTGATAAACTTGGCGTTCAATTCGGACCTCATATTCATTTAATAGACCCAGTGGGTTATTTGGATATGATTATACTTGAAATGAAATGTAAATTTATAATTACAGATTCAGGAGGCGTCCAAAAAGAAGCATTTTTTATGAAAAAACCATGCATTACAATGCGCAATCAAACAGAATGGGTTGAGACTGTTGATTACGGATGGAATAAATTGGTTGGTACAGAATACAAAAATATTGTTGAAGCAATGGCAAATATTACTTTTCCGGATTTGTATACCAGTTTATATGGCGATGGAAACTGTGGAGAAAAAATATTGTCAGTTTTAAATAACTAATATGAATATTCCATTTTCTCCCCCATATATTGATCAGTCAATAATTGACGAAGTAGTTTCAACATTAAATTCAGGTTGGATCACAACAGGACCTAAAGTAAAAGCCTTGGAAGAAGCAATTGCTCAATTTACAGGAATTCAAGATATTTTATGTGTTAATTCCTGGACATCCGGAGCAATTTTGATCTTAAAGTGGTTAGGTATCGGAGCAGGAGATGAAGTAATTGTTCCTGCCTATACCTACAGTGCTACTGCATTGGCTATTCTTCAT
>JAAUTT010000501.1 GCA_012031335.1 Bacteroidales bacterium
GTAATATAAATAGGTACTTAATCTCAAAATTAATTTAAATATTATTTGCTATTTTTACCCACCATTATTCCATTGAAACCATGACTAATCGTAATTCGAACCAAAATAAATTTCTGAAATATTTCTGGATTATTATTCTTACACCAGTTTGCCTGGGTTTAATAATCATAATTTTAACAACAATAGGATGGTTGGGATTTATGCCTACCATTGAAGATTTGCAGAATCCATCCAGAGATCTTGCCTCGGAATTAATCTCTGAAGATGGTAAAATTCTAGGTACCTATTATCTAAGCGAAAACAGAAATCCTGTTGAATATAAAGATCTTTCTCCTTTTCTTGTTCAGGCGCTAATTGCACGAGAGGATCATCGCTTCACCAAACATTCCGGTATTGATGGAGTTGCTCTTTTCAGGGTGGCAATAAGAACAGTACTTATGCGGAATACCGGTCAGGGTGGCGGCAGCACAATAACCCAGCAGCTGGCTAAAAACCTTTTTCCCCGTGATACAACCGAATATAAACTTAGTTTGGTAAGAAGCTCGGTTACCGCTATGCGAAAATTCAAAGAATGGGTAATTGCGGTTAAACTTGAAAAAAACTATACCAAGGAAGAAATTCTCACAATGTATTTGAACACAGTGCCTTTCAGCGGAGATGCATTTGGAATTAAAGCTGCTTCTAGAGCTTTTTTTAATAAATCGCCCGATTCTCTTAAAATTGAGGAAGCAGCTGTTCTGATAGGATTATTGCAGGCTCCCTCCAAATTTAATCCTGTACGTAATCCCGAACGTTCACAATTGAGAAGGAATTCGGTTCTGCAAAAAATGTATGAACATAATTACATCACAGAACAGCAATACGATTCGCTGATAACCATTCCGATTAAGGTAAACTATATCTCCCAGGGTCATAACTCGGGACATGCTACTTATTTCAGGGAAAAGCTCAGATACATTATGACCCGTCCAAAACCTGACAAATCCAGATATGGAAGTTATCAAAGTTATTATGAGGACTCACTGGAATGGGAAAATAACCCGCTTTATGGCTGGTGTAATAAAAATAAAAAGCCGGATGGCACCCCTTATAACCTCTATACCGACGGTTTAAAGATTCATTCTACTGTTAATTACAGAATGCAGGGCTATGCAGAGGAGGCATTACGCCAGCATCTGAAAGAATCGATCCAGCCATTGTTTATAAAAGAAAAAAAAGGCAAAAAGAACGCCCCGTTTTCCAAGGACTTAACTGAAAAAGATATAGAAAATATTATGAAAAGCGCCATGAGGAGAACCGACAGATATCGTTCCCTCAAAAATGAAGGCCTTTCGGAATCGGAAATCATGAAAGTTTTTAAAACAAAAACTGAAATGACCATTTTTAGTTGGAGGGGAGAAATAGATACGACGCTTACCCCATGGGATTCAATCCGATATTATAAGTCCATTATGAGAGCCAGCTTCATGGCCATGGATCCACACACAGGCTATATCAAAGCCTGGGTTGGCGGCCCTGATTCCAAATATTTCAGCTACGACGGTGTGAAAACACAGAAACGTCAGGTGGGTTCAACCATTAAGCCTTTCCTTTATACCCTTGCTATGCAAATGGGGTTCAAACCATGCGATAAGGTATTGAATGTTCCGGTTACATTTCCGGATAATGACTCTACATGGACACCCGAAAATTCGGCCCCATCAAAATACGATGGTAAAATTGTTACACTTAAATGGGGTTTAGCTAATTCCGTAAATTGGATATCAGCTTATCTCATTAAGCAGTTTAAACCGGAACTGGTTGCGGATATTATAAAGAAAATGGGTGTTAAAAGTAAAATTGATGCTGTATCTTCGATTTTCCTTGGCACTTCAGATATAAACCTTTTTGAAATGGTAGGAGCCTATTCTTCCTTTGCAAATAAGGGAGTTTATATTGAACCCATTATGGTTACGCGGATTGAGGACAAAATGGTAATATCATTTCGGTAATTCAACCTCAAAAAGTGGAAGCAATAAGTGAACATACCGCTTATCTTATGTTAAACCTTTTACAAGGTGTTGTTCAGGGCGGAACTGCTTCAAGATTAAGATATAAGTATAATCTTCTTAACGAGATTGGAGCAAAAACGGGGACGAGTCAAAATCATTCCGATGGTTGGTTTATGGGTATAACACCCGATCTCGTTGCCGGAACCTGGGTAGGGGGAGAAGATCGTTCGGTCCATTTCGATTATTTGGGAGAAGGTCAGGCAGCTGCAACAGCATTGCCTATCTATGGAATGTTTATGCAAAAAGTTTACGCCGATAAAGTTATTAACCTGAACCAGGGACCCTTCGAAAAGCCCGAGAATTTTTATGTAGATATGAATTGCCCGGTAAGTGAAGCTGAACAACAGGTAGAACAGGAAGAAGAATTCTAAGGAATATCAGATACCAATCTTGCCTTTTCCCGGAATAGCGGCAATCAATTCACGTGTATATCCTGATGATGGATTTGTAAAAATATCATCGGGGTTACCTTTTTCTTCTATTTTCCCTGATTTTAATACAATTATCCGGTCGGACATGTATCGAACCACGTTCAGGTCGTGGGAGATAAAAATATAAGTGAGGCCGAAATCTCTTTTAAGGTCATTCAGCAGATTCAGCACTTGTGCCTGAATTGAAACATCAAGCGCTGAAACAGACTCGTCGCATATGATTAACTCCGGCTCTACAGCCAAAGCCCTGGCAATTCCTACACGCTGTCGTTGCCCTCCCGAAAGCTGATGAGGATATCGGTGATACATATCGCTGTTTAGCTGAACCTTATCCAGAATCTCCAGAACTTTTTCCTTTTTTTGCTTATATCCACCATTCAGATTATGTACAATCATAGGTTCCATAATAATAGATCCTATTGTTTCCTTAGGATTGATAGAGGAGTAAGGATACTGAAAAATAATCTGGATATTTTTTCGGAATTTTCGCAAAGCTTCTCCTTTGAGTTTTCCCAAATCCACATTTTTATATCTGATTTGGTCCGATTTTGATTCAATTAGACGTAAAACAGCCCTGCTCAGGGTAGTTTTCCCCGATCCCGATTCGCCAACCAGTCCTAATGTTTCACCAGTAAATACTTCGAAAGATAAATCGAAAAGCGCCTGGCTTTTTTTTCGCGAAAGGAAATTACTTTTTCCATGAGAAGAAAAGTAAACCGAAAGATTTTTTACTTCAAGCAGGATACCGCTTTCTTTTGAAACAGGTTGTCTATCTTCATGGGATAATTCACCAGTTGTATCCTGTATGGTTATCAGTCTTTTCCCTTTATTATACTGCGAAGGCCTGCATGCAAGTAAAGCCTTGGTATAAGGATGCTGTGGCTGATTAAGAATATCGGAAGTTTTACCGGTTTCGACCACTTTACCTTTATACATCACCACCACTTCATCGGCCAGTTCTGAAATAATACCAAGATCGTGTGAGATGAAAATAATGGACATCTGAAATTCGCTTTGCAGTTCCCTGAGTAAAGCAAAAATTGACTTTTGAACTGTCACATCCAAAGCTGTGGTTGGTTCGTCGGCGATAAGCAACCGGGGATTACAACTAACAGCCATGGCAATCATTACACGCTGTCGCTGACCTCCGGATAACTGATGCGGATAACTTTTAAAAATACCTTCCGGGTTTGGTAACCTTACCTTTTCAAATAGGTTGAATACTTTATCTCTTGCCTGACTTTCCGATAGCTTTTCATGTGTCAGAATTGCCTCCATCACCTGATTTCCGCATGTCATGGAAGGATTCAGTGAAGTCATAGGTTCCTGAAAAATCATTCCTATCTGATGTCCGCGAACATTCAGTAATTCATGAGGAGAAAGGCTCAGCAAAGATATCTGAGTATTGCCTTTATGCAAAACTATGTCGCCTCCAATAACCTTCAATCCGGGAGCTAACAATCCTAATAATGAAAGAGCCGTTAGAGTTTTCCCAGAACCTGATTCCCCCACTACTCCGATTATTTGATTCTCATTAACCCGGAAGCTTACATTATCACATAACAATTTACTTTCATCATTTTGAGGAACGATGCTCAGATTTTTTATTTCCAGAAGGGGAAGAGTTTTTGACATGCCTGTTTCAGGTAAAAATAGCTTTAACCAGTTGTTCTATTTTGCCAACGGGAAACACTTCTATCTGGTATTTATCAGTATTGATATTTTTTAAGCCTGCTTTGGATACGAAAATGGATTTAAACCCAAGTTTTTCAGCCTCCCGGATTCTTTGCTCAACGCGGCTCACCGGACGAATTTCGCCTGAAAGGCCAACTTCTCCGCAAACACAGGACTGATGGCTGATATAATGATCGAAATTAGATGAGAGTATGGCTGTCACAACGGCCAGATCTATAGCAGGATCGTCGATACGTATGCCACCGGTTATATTCAGAAAAACATCTTTGGAAATCAGTCGGAATCCGGCTCGTTTTTCGAGGACGGCCAAAAGCATGTTTAGCCTTCGGGAATCAAAACCGGTTGCCGAGCGTTGCGGTGTTCCATAGGCAGCAGTACTCACCAGAGCCTGCACTTCGATAAGGAAGGGACGAACGCCATCCATGGTTACGCCAATACTGATTCCTGATAACTTTTCCTCGTTAGGAGAAATCAAATAT
>JAAUTT010000502.1 GCA_012031335.1 Bacteroidales bacterium
TTTTCGGTATGCAAAATACTCTTTTTTAATGGCCGATTTTATCAGGTCTTCTATGTCTTTACTTTCAACATCATACACTGGGCTGAGCAAAGCAAAGTTTTTTTCCCTTCTGTAGTTATTGCCATTCGATAAAAAATTCAGTGCATCCTTCGATTTCAGCCGATGGTTGGAATATACTCCAGCTGCAGTTATCATTGCTTTAAGGGAAAGTCCTTCCATCAGTAAAGAATAAATATCATAGTAATCGCGCCAAACACTTCTGCGCAACAATAACTCAATTTTCATAGCTCCGATTGAAATTAAATCTGCCGCTTGAACATTATTCAAAATAGGAACAGCTTTTTTTACCGGGCTTAAATTACCCTGTTTTGCAAAAATGAAACCTTAACGCCGCTGACAATAAAATTTACCTGCTCAAAGCCCAAAATATTCCTTGATTCGATTACACCCACTGTTTCCAGTTGTTTTTCAATTTCAGGCCAATCAACGGTTGGTTTATCTTTCTTCAGGCTGGACGACCATTTACAAAAATCTAGGTCTTCGCTGAGTCTTTTACCAATCTGAACCGAGAGCGCCGTCCCTCCGATCAGGGTATATTCCCTTATGCACTCCAGTTTGGAAAATGGCTCGAAAATGATTTTGGTACGTTCAGTTAAGCCTTGCATATAAGTGCTTTATATCTTCTGTTCTTAAAATCTCTGATATACCGGTCGGGATTTTTAATATCGAAAAGCATAAAAGCGAAAAACCGGTTCAGATCATGATATAGTGGTTCCTGCGATAACATCTGTTCCTGCCATGCTTTCCGGATCTTTCTTTTGGGAAACATCCGGAATAATGCTAATATTTCTTCAATATCCAGATGGATCAATACTTTCCCGATTAACTCATCGTCAGAAATCTGATCAATGGAAGAATTGTCGTACGACCAGAAGGCGTTTTCCTTTTTAAGCTTTTGAACCAGCATGTGCCGATCGTTGTCCATACCTGAATGTTTCGGATGTTCTTACAAAAATAGATATACCGCCGGTTAATAGCAATGGTTTTGAATACAATTCCTTACACGATGAATATAAAACATATCCCCGCCCAATAAAAGTCATACTTTTTGCATCCCCCATTCCTTATTTTCGAAGTATTGTATTTATCTAAATACTAGTTACTCAATACTAAATACTAAGACCATGTTCGACCCGGCAAGCAAAATTCAGGATTTACACCAGTTCGGTGAGTTTGGCGATGTTAACCCCTCCATTACCGACTCGGCAACATATACGTTTATGCAGGCCAAAACCATGTCCGAAACCTTCCAGGGAAAAGCGGAAGGGTGCTACCTGTATTCCCGCCACTGGAACCCGAGCAACAAATACCTGGCTGATGCCCTGGCTGCCATGGAGGGTACCGAAGAAGGCTGGGTTACTGCTTCGGGTATGAGCGCCATCACCTGTGCCATTTTGCATGCCTGCAATACCGGCGACCATATTGTGTCGAGTATTACTACCTATGGCGGAACATTTGCCTTTCTGCAAAACTGGCTTAAAAAATTCAACATCACCGCCACCTTTGTGGATATTACCGATCTGAACGCTGTTGAAAAAGCCATCCAGCCAAACACACGGATTATCTATACCGAATCTATGACCAATCCCCTGCTGCAGGTCTCGGACATTCCCGCACTGGCGGCCATAGCCAATAAAAACGGGATAAAACTAGTGGTCGACAATACCTTTACACCCATGATCATTTCGCCTGCCCGCCTGGGCGCTCATGTGGTGGTGTACAGCCTTACCAAGTACATCAACGGTAAAAACGACTGTGTTGCGGGAGCCATCTGTGCGGATAAGGAATTTATCGATTCTATTATCAATGTGAACGACGGTACCGCCATGCTCCTGGGTCCGGCGTTGGATCCTCTGCGTTCGTCGGCCATTCTGAAAAATATGCATACCCTCCATATTCGCATGCGCCAGCATAGTTATAACGCCTTGTATCTGGCCGAAAAGTTCACTGCCGCCGGAATTCCAACCATTTATCCCGGTTTACCGGGTGCTAAGGGCTATGATGTGCTGAACCGCATTATGAATCCCGGCTACGGTTATGGCGGTATGATTGCCATCGACCTTGGCACAGCCAAACGAGCCGCTGATGCCATGGAGCTTATGGAAATGGCCGATGTGGGTTACCTGGCCGTAAGCTTGGGTTATTTCAAAACCTTGTTCAGCAATTCGGGCAAAAGCACCTCAAGCGAAGTGCCCGAAGAAACACAAAAGGAAATGGGTCTCTCCGAAGGTCTGGTTCGCTTCAGCGTAGGTCTCGACAACGACATTGCACGCACCTGGGAAAGGATTGAAGAGAGTTTGAAGAAGGTGGGAAGTTGAAATATTTTTGAAAGTATTTAAACTGTTTATCTTTTCAACAGAAAAATCTTAACTTTGGTAAAAAAAGAACAAAATGACATCAGCTGAGTTAAAAAATCAATTGATAGAAAAGATTAACAAATTGTCGGATGAAACTTTATTGCAGGATGTAATGAAGCTTATCGATAATACCGAAGAATCGGAAATATTTATTTTATCGGATGATCATGAAGCTGCGGTTAATATTGCCATTGACCAGATTAGTAAGGGCGATTTTCTAACCAACAACCAGGCTAATAAAGAAATAAATGAATGGTTAAACAAATAATCTGGTCCAGATTAGCCCAAACTGATCGTTTTAAATACTTGACTATTGGATAAAACGGAATAAATCTTCTGTTTACAGTAAAAAGCTAAATTCTATTTTCGAAAATACTGCAGAACTAATAAGCAGACATCCTCATATTGGTAAACCAACACAAATTCAAATTGTCAGAATCAAGATCATTAAATATTACCTGTTCACATATCGTGTAACTGAGAATTCAATAGAGATTTTAACTATTTGGGATAGTCGGCGCGACCCTGATAAATTTATCAGAATAATTAAAGGAAAATAATTCCATATGCCTAATTCGGGGTAGCATATATCGATTTTTCTTCTCCTCTATTTTTCCTACTTTTACTGCTGTTTTAAAAATCTGTTGAATGTCGGGACACGAAGGTCACAGTCATGGTCACCATCACCACGAAGGAAACAGTCAGCGCAACCTGCTCTGGACAACGCAGCTTAACCTTGTTATTACCGTTGCCGAAGTAATTGGCGGATTATTATCCAACAGCCTCGCTCTGTTGGGCGATGCGCTGCACAACTTCAGCGATGCAGTGGCTGTGTTTATCGCATACCTGGCTAACCGCATCAGTAAGCGCAATCCACTCCCAGTAAAACTTTCGGTTATAAACGTATCGAAATTCTTGCAGCGCTCTTTAATGCGGTGGTACTGATCGTCATCTGCATTTTTTTGTTTGTGGAAGCTGTGAAACGCTTTTCGGAACCTCAGGAAATCAAAGGAATGCTCATGTTTGTTGTTGCTTCCGTAGGTTTGGTTGCCAACCTTATCGGGATGTTGCTCCTGCACAAGCATGCAAACAAGAACCTCAATATTAAAGCAGCATACCTGCATCTGCTGGGCGATACTTTATCTTCTGTTCTGGTTATTATCAGCGGTATTCTTATCATATACAAAAAATGGTACTGGATCGACCCGGTAATTACCATCCTGATTGGTTTATATATTATGAAGGAAACATTTGTAATTCTCCGCCAGACCATCAATATTCTGATGCAGTTTGCGCCAGATGAAATCAATGTTTTCGACATAAAAAAGGAAATAGAGTTAAACCCCGAAATCGACAATGTGCATCATGTGCATATCTGGTGCCTTAACGACAATCAGGTGCATTTCGAATGCCATATCGACCTGAAAAAGATTTGCTGCAAAGCGAAACGGAAAGTGTGCGCGATATTATTAAAGCCATGTTGCACGATAAATTCGGTATAACGCACAGTACCATGCAATTCGAATACAATTGCTGCAGCAACAAACAATTGATACACCGATAAACTAAATACAATATTGTATGGAAACAAAAACCGTTATCGTGGAAGGGATGACCTGCAACCATTGCAAGGCCAATGTCGAAAGAGCCATCAGCTCCGTTGAAGGAGTTCAGGAAACTATAGCCGATCCTGCAACGGGAGTGGTTAAAATTGTGGCCCAGGATCTTGATCTCTCAAAAGTGAAAGCTTCGGTGGAAAAAATCGGGTACACTTTTGCGGGGGAGAAATAGTAATTTTTGCTTCAGATAGAATTTTACAATCATTGGTGTGCGGTTAAAAATAGTAGATTTACGGTGAGACCGCTTTCGCTAAGTTCTCCCCGTTCGGCAAAGCATTTGCTTTGTCGGTTTATTTGGTAGCATTTGCTACCATTCCCAAATAAATAAAGCGATCTATTCTTCTTGATTAATAAAGGATTCTGGTTGTCATCAACCATATTTTAGAATTGAACCAAATTATTTTAACCATATATGTTTTCAATATCTTCTCCTGTATTCTCTCCTGTATTTCTCTTTACTCTTCTCTGTGGTTCAGTGTAACTATTTAAACTCTGCGCACCCTGCGTCTTCTTTGCGCTCTTTGCGTCCCCCCTGTATTCTCTCCTGTATTCCTCTGCATTCTTCTCTGTGGTTCTCAGTGTAACTATTTCAAACTTTGCACCCCCCTGCGTCTCTT
>JAAUTT010000006.1 GCA_012031335.1 Bacteroidales bacterium
TGTTACAGGCGCTAATGAGCTGGTAACCCTGAGTGTGGTTAATAAACCATCCTGGTTGAACTTTAACGCTTCTTCCGGTGTATTGAGCGGAACTCCAACCAACGATAATGCTGGTCATAACGGACCGGATACCACCTACCAGATAACTGTAAAAGCTACTGACAAAGGGGGGTTGTTTGCCGAACAGGTATTCAGCGTAAAAGTTAAGAATATCAATGATGCTCCTGTTGTTAACAGTCAGTCTGTTTTAACTGTTGCCGAAGATAACAGCATTACCATTGCTCTGGCAAATTTAAATGTTACAGATGTGGACGATGTATATCCAACCGACTTTACCCTGGCTGTTCAAAATGGCTCAAACTATAATCATTCAGGTAATATAGTTACTCCATTCCCAAACTATACCGGAACACTTACAATCCCGGTGAAACTTACTGACGGTGGCGCCGCAACAATTGACTATAATGTAACAGTAACAGTAACTCCGGTAAACGATGCTCCGGTTATTACTTCTACCGTATCAAATACTACAATTAATGAAGGTGTTCTCTTTACATACCTGTTTCAGGTAACCGATGTGGATAACACTCCAACTTTATCGGCAGTTAAAAAACCTTCCTGGCTGGTATTTACTCCATCAAACGGAATTCTTGCCGGTACACCAAAATTTGAAGATGTAGGTAAAGATACTATTACCCTGAGGGCTTCGGATGGAACAACCAATGTTGACCAAACAATTATCCTCACCATCGAAAAGGTTAACCATAAACCGGTTCTCAGTGGCAATCCACAAATTTCTGTTGATGAAGATCAGGAGTATTTGTATATTCCAACAGCTACCGATCAGGATGGTGACGAGCTGGTTTACTCTGCGGTAACCATTCCTTCCTGGCTGTCCTTCGATCCTGCAACCCGTGAATTAAAAGGAGTACCAACCAATGATGCAGTTGGAATGCTCAGCAGCAAAAACTTTAACGTTACCCTGAGGGTGAGCGATGGAAAAGAAACTGCCGACCAATCATTTACAATTACTGTTTTCGCTGTGAATGATGCTCCTGAAATTACCGGCCAGAACGATACTTTAAGCTTTATTGCTTCAGCTAACTTCGCTATTACCATGGACAAGCTGAAAGTAACCGACCCCGATAACCCGGAATCGGACCTTACCATCGAAATTTTATCGGGTAATAATTACGATGCAGTTGGTAACATTATCAATGTAACAACTTACAGAGGTCGTTTAGCGGTCAATATCAGGGTAAAGGACAAAGCTGCAAGCAGCGCTACTTACAAGTATATTGTAATGGTGGAAGCTGGAACCGGCATGTCGAACCTGAAATCGGTTAATGACCTTGTAACCAATGTATATCCAATTCCTGCCTTTGAAAGTGTAACATTTAAATTCGGTAAGATTGAAACCGAAAGTGCCAAACTTCAGATTACAAACAATACCGGTAAGCTCATCAAATCGTTACCGATAGAAGCAGGTATTTCAAACTACGAATTCATGGTGAACGACTTGCCACAGGGAATTTATTACTATAACCTTGTTAGTGGCAAGGAATTCCAGACAGGAAAGTTTGTCGTGGTCAAATAATATTTGAGTATATCCTATCAATTAATAAAGTTATGGCGGGTAAGCCGGAGCTCTTGGTAAAACAAAAGCTTCGTTCCGCCCGCCATAACAATATTAATGAAATGCCTTTCCCATTTTTTACTAATACATAATTGGATGAGAACAAAAATTATATTGTTTCTCCTGGTCATTTTTACTTTTAATGCATACACTCAGGAGGCTTTAAAAATACTGCCCCTGGGAAATTCAATCACTTACGACAATAATTACGAGGATGTAGATAACCCTCGTCCGAATGGAGAACGTATCTCATACAGGTACCGGCTTTATCAGTTACTCACCGATGCCGGCTATACCTTCGACTTTATAGGCAGCGAAAACGGCGGGGGAACCTATTTTCCCGACACACAGAATGGTGGATTTCCCGGAATTAGCATAGAAGAATTGAATGGTATACTCAATAATGGAGTATGGGGAGGTAGTCAGATAACCCCAGGTGCTTACCTTAATACTTATGTACCGGATATTATTCTGCTGCATATTGGCACCAATAATATCAGCGCAAATCCTTCTGATGTATCTACTCACATTTCATACCTGATGATATTCTAAATAAATAGATGCCAAAAGTGCAGATATTGTTGTGGTAATAGCCAAAATAATTAATAGGGTTAGTTCATCGCAACATCAAAATGCCACCACCCAATACAATACGCAGATAGCCAATCTTGTTGCAACAAGAAAGGGCCAGGGCGATAAGCTGGTGCTGGTAAATATGGAAACCGGTGCCGGTTTAAATTATAATATAGGCGATAACGACGGTACAGGTGGTGATATGACCGACGATCTTCATCCTAACAACCACGGATATGGGCTTATGGGGCAACAATGGTATAACGCTCTCGAAACCTATAACTTCAGAGCTCCTGTTGTAACTGCTATTCCATCACAAACGGTGAATGAGGGAACTGCATTTGCAACTATCAGCCTGGATAATTATGTTTTTGATCCGCAGGATGCCGATAAGGATATAACCTGGACGACCACAAGTACTCCGGTAAATTTTAATATTACCATCGACGCTAACCGCATTGCCACAATTACTCCAAAAGATGAAAACTGGAGCGGCACCGAAACTATTACTTTTAAGGCTACCGATAGTGGTAACGGAAATGATTATAAGTTTGCCACTACCAATGTTACATTTACTGTAAATGCTGTAAATGATCCTCCGGTAATTACCGGGCAAAAAACGGTATCGATAAACGAAGATGCCGAATATACACTGAGTTTGAATGATCTCAATTATACAGATGTGGATAACAGCGCCGCATCGCTTACACTGCAGGTAATGGATGGCACTAATTATACCCGCACCGGAAATAAGATAAAACCTGCTGCCAATTATAATGGTACCTTATCAGTGCCTGTTAAATATACGACGGCGCCGCCTATAGCAATACCTTCAATGTGCAGGTTACGGTTGTTTCGGTTAACGATGCTCCGGTAATAACCGGCCAGCAGGCTTTATCCTTAACGAAGATGAATACATCATGCTCCAGTTATCGAATCTTACTGTTACGGATGCGGATGATAGCTATCCTTCAGGGTTTACCCTTAAGCTGTATGGTGGGACAAATTATACGCTCACTGGAAGTAAGGTAACTCCAAAACTTAATTACAACGGTACATTGCAGGTTCCTGCCAAGGTTTTTGATGGGAAGGACAGCAGTAATATTTTTCAATACAGATTACAGTTACCCCGGTAAACGATGTTCCGAAAATGATCCTGCCCCTGAAAAGGGAAGTTTTTACCGATAGCCTCTATTCACAGAATATAATTACAAGTGATGTTGACAACGATCCTCTGACACTATCGCTTGTTAATGCGCCGTCCTGGATTTCAGTAAGCAGCAATACGCTTGCAGGTACACCACGTAAAGCGGATGCCGGAACTGCCAGTTTTACCATCCGCCTCAGCGATGGTAAAGTAAATATCGATTCATCATTCAATATCGAAGTATTTGTTTCGAATTACGCACCAGATATTACCTCAACGCCTGCAATAACAGTAAACGAAAAAGTAAGGTACGAATATATTTTCAGAGCTACCGATAAAAATCCTGAGGATGCAGTTGTACTCAATTTTATAAGTAAACCGTCCTGGCTTACCTTTGTTTCGGGAAGTGGCCTGCTTTTCGGAACACCCGGTAACAACGAGGTAGGGAAATATGATATTGTACTGCTTGCAACCGATGGCATCGATACCACTTTGCAGTCCTATTCCCTCCAAGTTCTGAATGTAAACGATATTCCGGTTATCACTTCACAAAAAAATCTTCTATCCACAAAAGCCGGTACTCCCCTGGAAATACTGGTTACCGATCTTCTGATAAATGATCCTGACAATACTTATCCCGGCGATTTCAGGGTAGAGATAGTAGCGGGAGCCAATTACACCTTCTCGGGAGCAACAGTAACCCCAGTTTCAACTTATAAGGGAAATCTTTCGGTTGCTGTAAAGGTTAACGATGGGAGCGACTGGAGTGCAACTTATGTAATTTCAATCAATGTGCTTTCCACTCCAATAAGTATTCTGCACAGGAATAACAGTGCAAAGACTATATCTAAAATTTATCCCGTACCCGCGTCTCAGTATATTAACCTGGAATTTGAGAAAATCTGGACGTTGTTGAAGTGCGCATATCCAACCTGAATGGGAAAGTTTTATCCGATAAAACCTGTGAGATCAACAACAGTCAATTTACAATTGGTGTGGAGGATCTGAATAATGGATTATACATAATTATGGTGAAGAGTGGTGCTGATATTTATTATTCAAAATTTGTTATTGTAAAGGACTGATAAAATGCTTTTTAATTCGATTCACTTCCTGATATTTTTACCGATAGTAGTAGCAGGTTATTTTGCTTTACCTCATCGTTTCCGTTGGATCTTGCTGCTTTTGGCAAGCTACTATTTTTACATGTGCTGGAACTACAATTATGTAGTGCTAATAATGGCTGCAACAGCTATTAACTATATTTCGGGATACTACATAGCCAAAACCGATAATAAACTTAAGAAGAAACTTTTTCTCACCCTTGGGGTAGTAACGAGTTTGGCTATCCTGTTTTTTTACAAGTATTTCAACTTTTTCGGCAATTCCGTCAACGATCTTTTTACGGCCATGAACATCATGAAGGCTATTCCTCACTATGATGTTTTACTGCCCGTCGGTATTTCGTTCTATACTTTTCAGACACTTAGCTATACCATTGATGTTTATTATGGGAAACAACCTGTCGTAAAAGCATTTTGGGATTTTTGCGCTGTATGTTTCATTCTTTCCGCAGTTGGTTGCGGGACCTATTGAACGCTCACTTAATTTATTACCTCAGTTTTACGAAAAACATAAGTTTGAATATGCAAGGATCCGGGATGGAATAATTCTGATGCTTTGGGGGTTCTTTAAGAAAGTAGTAATTGCCGACAGGTTATCGGAATATGTAAACATTGTATACAACAGTCCTGGCGACCATACAGGAATGCAGTTTGCCATTGCCACCTTTTTCTTCTGTTTCCAGATATACTGCGATTTCTCGGGTTATTCCGATATTGCCCTCGGTACAGCACAGGTGATGGGATACCGGTTAATGACAAACTTCAGGAGACCCTATTTTGCTGCAAGTATAAAAGAGTTCTGGCAACGGTGGCATATTTCATTATCTACATGGTTCCGCGATTATGTTTACATTCCTTTAGGTGGTAACCGGGTTACCAAATTCCGCTGGAAACTCAACCTGTTTATAACTTTTGTTGTCAGTGGTATGTGGCATGGCGCTAACTGGACATTTATTATCTGGGGAACTTTACACGGGTTGTACCAGATTTTAGGAATCAGTTTAAAAAAAATACAGGCAAAATTATTCCCCAAACTCGATCCTGATCGCAAAACCATTGGTCAAATTCTTTTCACCTTTGTTCTTGTGGCTTTCGCCTGGATTTTCTTCCGCGCAAACACAGTTGGCGATGCTTTTCATATCATTGGACGGATCCTGGATTTTAGCAGCTACGGGGGTTTTGTCAACCTCTTCAAATTTAAAATCGATTTCGCCTTATCTTTAGTATTCATTGTTATGCTTATAGCTATTGAAATGTTTCTGGAGAGAGGCACACTTGTAAATTACCTGAGAAGTTTATCAAGGCCTGTAAAATGGACGCTGTTCTTCTTTATGATTGCGTTGATCTGTGTTTTGGGTAAATGGGAAGAAGTAAATTTCCTTTATTTTCAATTTTAGAATAATTATGAGCGAAAAATTACTTAAAAACTTAATTATAATAGCTGGGGTTGTTTGCAGTATTTTATTCCTTTCGGTGCGTATAGAGCCATTGTATAATTTTTCATGGCCGATAAACTTAAGGAAGGTTACTGGGAGAACAAAAAATACGGTGAATTGTATTATTTCAATATGATCGATCACTTTAAAGAGCAGAACCTCCCTCCTAGTAATGTTAAATACAGGTTCACCGAACGACATCCATCGCTCGACAGTGCCGGTCTTTTAATATTTGGCGACAGCTTTATGGATTTTTCAAGAATGGTAACATTTCCCGAAAGGCTCGGTAATGAACTAAACACCAAAGTTTATTACGAACGTTACGATCTTCCCTTACAGACTTTCGCCGAAAAGAATTATAAAAACACCAAACCAAAGATCTTTATTTACGAATCAGCCGAAAGATATATTCCTATAAGGTTCACCACTCCACAGACTTATTTTGAAGGACATTTGAAACAATCCATGAAGTCGGTTGTATTTCATAAAGTAATGAATACCATATTCAACAGTAATTCCGAAGGCCTCTATAATTCTATGTTGTTTCAAAGTTATGCAACCAAACCTATTTATTCTTTTATATCAACGTTTAAATTTGATTACCTGGGATATATAAGCAACTCTACTCCGAAGTACGCCTTTCACGATAATCAAGCCTGGCTGTTTTATTACGAAGAAGTGGATAAAAACAACACAAGTTTTTATTACGATTTTACCGATCAGGATATCGATACCTATTGCGATAATATTGCTGATCTATCAAAGAAGCTGAAGGAACATTATAATCTGGAATGGTTTTTATGCCCATCCCCTCAAAATACACTATTTATCATACGATTTTGAATAACGACGAATACAATAATTTTCTGCCCAGGTTGCATGCAGGTCTGGAGAAACGTGGCATCCCCGTTATCAAACTTTATGAGGATTATAAAAATTCGGAAAAACTCCTTTATCATCCAACCGATACCCACTGGAATAAGGAAGGGCTTAATATGGCGTTGGATAATGCTTTGGAGATTATAGATTCGGTAAAAACAAAAAAGAAAATTCCATTATAAAAACTCAAAAAAACAAAATATGAAAGTTGTTCTTTTAGCAGGTGGTTTTGGAACCCGCATCAGCGAAGAAAGCGGCATCAGACCAAAACCTATGGTAGAAATAGGGGGGAAACCCATTCTGTGGCATATCATGAAAATCTATTCTCATTACGGATTGAACGATTTTATCATCTGTTGTGGTTATAAAGGCTACATTATAAAAGAATATTTCTCCAATTATTTCCTTCATAACTCGGATGTAACATTCGATATGAAAAATAACAACATGATTGTACATCACATGCATGCCGAACCCTGGAAGGTTACACTGGTGGATACCGGCGAGATGACAATGACGGGAGGTCGCCTGAAAAGGGTGAAGGAATATATCGGCGACGAAACTTTCTGTATGACCTATGGTGATGGTGTAAGCGATGTCAATATCAACGACCTGATCATGCATCACAAAACCAGAAAGTATTGGCAACCCTCACTTCGGTAAGACAACACGGACGTTTTGGCGTATTTAACCTGGCCCCACACGAATCGAAAATCAGTTATTTTAAGGAAAAACCACAGGGCGACGGTGACGATACCGCATGGATCAACGGAGGATTCTTCGTACTCGAACCTAAAGTGATTGATTATATCGACAACGATGGTATCAGCTTCGAGAAAGAACCGCTCGAAAAACTAGCTTCGGGTGGAGAACTGGCAGCCTTTAGGCATACCGGCTTCTGGCAACCTATGGATACGCTCCGTGATAAAAAATTCCTCGACGACTTATGGGCTGAAAAGCTCCATGGAAAGTGTGGTAACAAATTTATAAAGAAGTATTGAACAGTTAATTAAACAATAAAATAAGATTGAAAGCCACAGGTAAAAACACGAATGTTCTCAAACAGGTGGTTCCATCATTCCTTAATCTTAAAATAATTAAATAATGAAAATTTTAATCGCAGGTAATTTAGGTTATATCGGCCCATCGGTGATGGCCCAGTTACGCAATACTTTTCCCCAGGCCGAATTGTTAGGCTTCGATATTGGCTATTTTGCCAAATGCCTTACCAATGCCGAATATGCTCCCGAAGTAGCACTCGATAAACAATTTTATGGGGATATCCGTAAATTTCCTGCCCAACTGCTCGAAGGTGTTGATGCTGTGGTTGACCTGGCTGCTATTTCCAACGACCCTATGGGTGTTAAATACGAAGAAATAACCCTCGATGTAAACTACAGAGCTGCCGTTAATCTGGCTAAATTATCAAAAGCTGCCGGTGTAAAAACATTCGTATTTGCATCGAGCTGCAGTATATACGGTTTAGCTTCCGACTACGCAAAAACCGAAAAAGACGAAATTAATCCATTAACAGCTTATGCTCGTTCGAAAGTTTTTACTGAGAACGACTTGTTACCTCTTGCCAGCGATGACTTTAAAATCACCTGTTTGCGTTATGCTACTGCGTGTGGATTCTCCAATCGTCTCCGTCTTGACCTCGTTTTGAACGATTTCGTTGCAGGTGCGCTCATCAATAAGGAAATTTCAATTTTGAGCGATGGTACTCCATGGAGACCAATGATCAATACCAAAGATATGGCAAGAGGTATTGAATGGGCTATCATCCGCGAAAAATCACAGGGAGGAAATTACCTCGTGGTAAATACAGGAAGCAACGAGTGGAATAACCAGATTAAACCGCTTGCCGATGCTGTTGCTGCTATTATACCGGGTGTGAAAGTTTCAACCAACCCTAATGCAGCTCCCGACAAACGTTCGTACCGTGTAAATTTCGATCTTTTCAAAAGTCTGGCACCTAATCATCAGCCAATCCACGATCTGCCATCGACTATTAAAGAAATCAGAGATAACCTGGTAGCTATGAATTTTGCCGATTCTAATTTCCGTAGCGGCAACCTTATCCGGCTGAAAGTGCTTGACAGGCTGCAGGAATTAAATTACCTGAATGCTAATCTCGACTGGAATTTTAAAAAGTAATGATATGATATTTACTGAAACACCTTTAAAAGGCGCATTTCTGCTTGAAGTAAAGAAGATTGAGGACGATCGCGGTTTTTTTGGGCGTTCCTGGTGTAAAAGAGAAATGGAAGAACACGGCCTGAATGGTAACTTATGTCAGGCCAATACTTCCTTTTCCAAAACAAAAGGAACCATTCGCGGAATGCACTACCAGGTATCACCATATGAGGAAACCAAGCTGATACGCTGTACCCGCGGAGCTATTTATGATGTGATTATCGATCTGCGTCCGGGTTCGGAAACTTACCTGCAATGGTTTGGAGCCGAACTTACCCAGGATAATTATAAAATGCTGTATGTCCCCGAAGGATTTGCTCACGGGTTTATCACCCTCACTGACAATGCGGAAGTGTATTATAATGTAACCCAGTTTTATACACCTGGAGCCGAAGCAGGTATCCGGTTTAACGATCCTCTTTTTAACATTCAATGGCCATTAGAGCCAACTGTGGTTTCTGAAAAAGACCGCTCACATCCTGACTATAAAAAGTAAAATAATACCAATAAAATGAAGCATACATTTTGCCCTAACTGTACACATGCCGACACCTACGAATTTTTTGAACTCAAGAATGCTCCGGTACAAAGTTTGGTAACCATTAAAGATTACGATGAAGCCAAAAGTATCCCCAGAAAAAATATAAACCTGGGGTTTTGCAGGCACTGCGGATTCATTTACAACACCACCTTCGATACTTCTATCGATTACTACACAAAAGGATATGAAGATCAACAGGTTTTTCGCCAACGTTTAAAAAATTCATAACTGAAATAACCGAGAGGTTTATTAACAGATATGATCTTCGAAACAAGGATGTTATTGAGATTGGTTGCGGTAAAGGCGACTTTATCTCGCTGGTTTGCGAATTGGGTAATAACCGTGGTATCGGTATCGATCCGGCGTATGTCCCCGGACGTACAAAACCTAATCCCGATGTTAAATTCATCAACGAATTTTATTCGGAAAAACATGGTTCGTTACCTGCTGATTGCATATGCTGCCGCCATACGCTCGAACATATACACGGCACCCACGAATTTCTAAAAACCATCCGAAAATCTATCGGCGACCGTAAGGATGTAGTTCTCTTCTTTGAAATTCCCGATATCACCCGTATTCTTAAAATACAGGCATTCTGGGATATCTTTTATGAACATTGCACTTATATGAGCCCGCTTTCGCTGGGTAATGTATTTCGTGCAAACGGTTTCGAAGTATTGGATATGTATGTGGAATACGACAACCAGTACCTGTTTATCGAAGCCCGTCCTGTAGATGGAATTTCGGATAAAAAACATCCGCTGGAACTATCCATATCAGAGATGGAAGTGTTAATTGAAGAATTCAAAACCAAGATAACCGAAACCCTCGACACCTGGACAACACGTTTGAACGATTTCAAAAGCAGGAATCTGAAAACAGTGGTGTGGGGAGGTGGATCCAAATCTGTCGGTTTCCTAACTAATTTCGATCATTTGGGAGCCATTAGCCACGTTGTGGATATTAACCCGCATATGCAGGGTAACTATATCCCGGGCATTGGCAAGCAGTATGTAGGCCCTGAATTTCTTAAGGATTATAAACCCGACGTGGTGATTATCATGAATGGTGTTTATACCAAAGAAATTGGAGGGATGCTCAATAATATGGGCTTAAATCCCGAATTGATTCCATTGTAATTGATTTTTCAGGAAGAAAGTAGTTGTTCTATTTTAAAAGGAAGGCGCAGGATAACCTACGCCTAACCTCAGGAAATGCAACTGCGTTTTGTTTCACTTTTTCGGGCCGCCTCAATAAAATGAGGCGGTTTTTTTATTAACGCCATTTCCTCTTTGAAATTTTAATGCTGTACAGTTTTACAATCTCTTTATACCAGATTAAGCATTTGATACTTAATTTATCTTACATGCTGCCAGGCTTATAAGGATACAATGTTAGCTCAATATTCCCTACATAAAAAATACATTTGTATGGATTTTTTACCCCTGGTTTAATCCTTTACTTGCCTCCTGCAGGCAGATTTTTCAACCAATAGTCGGTCATACTCCTGTATAGGTGCAGGGAAGTATTCTCTCTCTCGTAAATGCCATGCGATCGCATAGGATAGGCAAGCATACTGAACAGTTTATCCCGCTTGATAAGCTCATTCACCAATCGTTCGCAGTTCTGATAGTGGACATTATCATCGCCGGTACCATGTATTAACATTAAATTACCTTTCAGATTACCTGCAAAATTGATGGGAGAGCTTTTCTTAAAACCTTCGGGATTGGTAGCAGGAAGCCCCATGTATCTTTCTTCGTAAATATTGTCGTAAAGGGCCCGATCGGCAACAAAGGCAACTGCAATACCGGTTTTGTATACTTCAGGGTAACGAAACATACAGTTGAGTGTCATGGAACCACCCCCGCTCCATCCCCAAACTCCTATGCGACTTAAATCGACAAAGCTGTACATTTTACCAATCTCTTTAACCGCACTGGCCTGGTCGGCCGAATTTAATACACCAACCTGCCCGTAAATACACTTACGCCATTCACGTCCGCGGGGTACGTTCGTTCCTCTGTTATCCACACTCATAACAATATATCCCTGATTGGCCAGATAATAGTCCCACAACCCGCGACTCCACGTGTCCTGAACTGTCGAACCGGCCGGTTCTCCATAAATATCAAAAATAACAGGATACTTTTTCGAAGGATCGAAAACGGAAGGTTTTATCATCCATGCATCGAGTATTACATCTCCAATATTAACCCTGAAGAATTCTTTCTCGGATAACCCAAGACTCTTAAATTTTTCTTTTGCGGCTTTATTATCTTCAAAAAGCCTTAATTGCTTATGATTGGGTAAAGATACCATTTCATAAACAGGTGGGGTATAATGGTTATCAAAGATATGAACAGCGAAACGGGCATCGGGTGAGATATTATAACGATGCTGCCCCTGCTGTGCAAGCGGACTAACACGCTGAGCCTGGCCTTTGCCATCGAGTCGGCTGCGGTAGAGATATCGCTGCGTGAAATTCTCGGGTGAAGCAATATAGTATACATAACCCTCTTTTTCAGCAATACGGCTGATGCTGACAATATCAAAATTCCCCTTTGTAATAAGGGTGCTCTTCTTACCATCGCGTGTAACCAGATATAAATGCCTCCATCCATCCCGTTCACTGGTCCAGGTAAAAAACTGTCCGTTCTTGATCCACTGAATGTTATCATGAATGTCCACCCAGGCCGAATCTGTATCGGTAAGCAGTGTTTTAAGCTGCATGGTACCTACATTTCCTACCCATACCGTATTTGTATTCTGGAGTCTGTTGAGCTGCTGAATCATCACTTCCTGGGAATTGGGAATAAATTCCATCCTGGCCAGATAATTATTTCTGGGATCACCTGGAATGTTAAACCATGCAGGTTCTCCACCATTGGCAGATACCACACCAATTTTTACTGCTGAATTGCTTGTGCCTACTTTGGGATATGGTATCTGTATGATTTCCGGATAAATGGAATCCAGATTGTTGATCAGGGAAAAAACACCGGTTCCTTCAGTATCGGTTTGCCAGAAGGCAATGGTTTTACCATCGGGACTCCAGCGGAATCCATCGCGGCAATCGAGTTCTTCTTCATAAACCCAGTCGAAAGTTCCGTTAATGATGTTTTTGCCTCCATCAAAGGTTATCTGACGAATGGCGCCGGAGTTGATGTCTTCCACATAGATATTCTGCAGTGATACAAAGGCTACCTGTGAATCATCGGGCGAGAATTTTGCAAACATCATAGTAGCTTCGGGTACACTTTTCCCTAATTGAGTAAGCTTGCCGCTTTTCAGATCAAGTACCCAGTAATCTCCACGCGAATGAATACGCCACACCCGACGTGTATTGGTAAATAAAAGTAACTTTTCGTTATGATTGCTCCAGGTATAATCCGAAAATGACAGAGCTTTTTCCTTCCCTTCCGGAATAAATAAACCGGATGCTACGAGAATTTTCTTTTCTCCGGTTAACGCATCATAGTATACTATATCTTGCCCATTTTTAGCGGCATTTGCTTCGGTGATAGTATAACCTTTGCCATCTCTGGTCCATCGCACACTTCGCATTCCTTTGGTGTTTAAAACATTTCCGGAGATAACCTGTTCAAGGGTAAGACTGGGTGGTTCCTGACTAAATCCTGTAAAAAATATTAAGAAAGTTAGAATAGATGCAGTAAATAGTTTGGTGTTCATGGTCAGAATTGATTAAGATAATTACAAATATAAACTAATTATGAATTGTCCCATAAGCTATGCAACTTTGAACACAACCGACCGGCATTATGTGCCAATGGCGTAATGAGTATCATAAAATATTTACCTTTGCAAATTAACTTTTTTAACATGATTTTAGACGCTGACCCAAAGGCAAAAGCATTGATATTCGACCTGGACGGCACACTGGCCAATTCCTTGCCGGTTCATATGGAATGCTGGGAGGTAGTATGCAGGAATTTTGACTTCCACTTCAGCAGGGAAGTAATGCTCGAAATGACCGGTATGCCAACCATCAGATTTGCCGAATATGTAAAGGAACAGAGTGGATGTAGCTATATGCCCGAAGAGATAGCTAAAATGAAACAGGCCGAATTCTTTAAAAGGGTAGAACAATTTCTTTGTTTGATCCGATTTTTGCCCTGGTACTGAAATATCACAAGAAATTACCCATGTCGATAGGTACCGGCGGAAGCCGTAAAAGTGTTGAACTGATGCTCGATTGGCTGGGGATAGCCAGCTACTTTGATTATATTGTTACAGCCAACGACGTGGAAAAACATAAACCCGAACCTGATACATTCCTGGAATGTGCACGGCTAATGAATATTGAACCCCGGTATTGCCAGGTCTTTGAAGATGGCGATATGGGAATAATGGCAGCTCATACTGCCGGGATGATCGTTACTGATGTCCGGCCTGTGGTTGGTCATCCGGCTTAATAACTGAGAATTTGCAAACTATTCTACCCATATTCGTAATCATTGTTCTGGGATTCTTTTTTTTCAGAATAGGCCTGGCTCGTTACACCTGGGTGGACGTGCTGAATGAGTTTGTTGTCCGCGTCGGATTCCCGTCTCTTATCCTGTCTACCCTGGTAAAACTTGAGTGGGACTTTCAGCTTCATGGCAGAATTTTACTGGGGAACAGCATTTTTTGTGCTTGCTTGTTTTGGGTTTGCCTGGTTAATAGGCTATGTTTTAAAAGTTAACAAGCCGCTTAAACGTACACTGTTTTTAGCAGCGACTTACGGCAATATTGCTTACCTGGGTATTCCTGTAATTGAAATGTTCAGGGGGAAAACACTGCTTCCGGAGGCTTCACTCATAACAGCCTGCTACCTGTTCTGGATATTTACCGTGGGCATGGTTTATATGGAATATTCGAAAACCGGCCAGGTGGGATTTAAGGAAATAGCTGTCCGGTTACTGAAAAACCCGATTATCATTGCTGTTATTGCAGGTATTTTAATATTGGCTTTTAAGATACAACTTCCGGTTATGGTAATTAAACCCCTTGAAATGATTTCAGCATCGGTAACTCCGGTGATACTTTTTTCGCTGGGAATATTTCTGGGAAATTCACCAGTGGGAAACCCCGGGAATGGATCCCGGTGTTAATACTTACTGTTTTCGTTCTACTCCTGAAACCCTTTACCTTTTTCCTGTCTGTAAAAGGATTGAATTTGCCTGTTTCCGATTTCTATACTTCTATCCTGGATGCGGGAATGCCTCTGGCCTTAACGCCGTTTGCCCTTTCCCGGGAGTTTGATCTGGATGCCGGGTTTCTGGCCAAAGGTATTGTTTTAAGTACCATCCTGTCGCTGTTTACATTGTCGTTGTGGCATGCTTTCCTAATGGCTAATATATGAGGATTGCTGTTAATACCCGTTTACTGATACCTGGCAAACTCGATGGTATTGGCTGGTTCTGTTTCCAGACCTTAAAGAAAATCACCGCAGACCATCCGGAACATGAGTTTATCTTTTTATTCGACCGCCCCTTTGATAATCAGTTTATTTTCAGCAAAAATATTATCCCGGTTGTGGTTGCTCCTCCTGCCAGACATCCCGTTTTATGGTATATCTGGTTCGAATGGATGCTTCCGGGAATATTGAAAAATATAAGGCTGAGATTTTCCTCTCTCCCGATGGTTTTGTTCCTCTTTCCCTGAAAATTCCCGTGATACCAGTAATCCACGATATCAACTTCCATCACCGCCCCATGGATTTGCCTTTGACTTCTCGCTTATATTACCGTTATTTCTTTCCGAAATTTGCTTCTCGAGCTGCACGAATTGCTACTGTTTCGGAGTACTCAAGGCAGGATATTTCTAAATCATACAACATCAATCCTTCAAAAATTGAAGTGGTTTATAATGGTTCGCATGAACTTTATAAACCTTCGGATCCTGAAATTAAAAAGAGTGTAAAAGACAGGTACACCGATGGGGTCAATTATTTTCTTTTTGTCGGAAGCTTACATCCCCGCAAAAATGTGGATGGTTTACTAAAGGCTTTCGATATCTTTAAAAAACAATCACAATCGGATTTTAGGCTATTGATTGTTGGAGAGAAATTCTTTAAAAACTCCGCACTTGAACAAACATATTCATTAATGCATTACCGTACTGATGTTATTTTCACCGGGCGAAAAGAACCTCAGGAATTATCTCTGATTATGGCCGCTGCCTGGGCGCTGGCTTTTGTTCCTCATTTCGAAGGTTTTGGCATTCCACTGTTGGAGGCTATGCACTGCGATGTGCCATCGGTGGCTTCCAATGTCACATCATTGCCGGAAGTTGCCGGAGACACTGCTGTTTACGTGAATCCCGACGATATTCATGACATTGCTGGTGGTTTATCCCGGATGTCATCGGATTTTCAGCTTCGGGAGAGCTTGATAGCAAATTGCCGTAACCAACGGGAAAAATTCTCCTGGAATAAAACTGCCGAAAAGCTATGGAATACCGTTCAAAGTGCCATGGAATAAGTGTCCTTATCCATTTGTAATGTAAGGATATTGCCGCACAAAACTCTTTTCTTCAAGTATCCTGATTATTTGGTCGGTCAAGTCTTCGAAAGTAAGGCTGTAACCGGGTATATGCCCTACATTGCCTATCCTTGTTTTCCCCTTCGCTTTTCCGGGAAGTAAAACAGGCGCCCTCACAATGGTCCAGTCTGCCTTGCTTTTACTAATAAGGGCTACATGGTTATCTCCGTCGACCATACGGTTGCGGAGCGATTTTCCGAGGAGATTTTTCATGGTAAATACCAGCATTCTGTCTATCCAGCCGGGATTATCGCTTTCCACTTTTACACCTCCGCCGGTAAGATTGATGAGACGGGTTATTCCGGATTGTTGCATGCCCGAAAGTATATTTTTACTTGCCCGGGTTTGAAGGTCGGGCGGACAACCTTTCACATGTCCTATAACGTTTATGATTACTTCACTTTTTTCAATGGCTTTAACCACATCCTCCATATTGAGAACATCACCCTGAATAACCGATAACTGGGAGTGGGTAAATGAAAGTTTTGCCGGATTCCTGACAAGTACTTTTACCACATACCCTTTATCCAGAAGCTTTTTCAACAAAACTCTCCCGGCCTTCCCTGTCGATCCAAATAACGCAATTGTTTTCATTTAACTGTTTTATGAATAAGACTCCCGAAGACTGGTTTTGTTCAAACCATTCTTTTGCCACTAAGATTTTTGGCTCGTTAACCAGCTAAGCGCTGCCCCAGAAGCCTTCTGTAAACAGGATGCTCAAAGGTAGGGGTATCGTGACCCGATTGCAGGGTAACCACCCTGGCCTGGCCATAACTGTGACACCAGCCAATTACAGAGGTGCTGGAAGGTTCGCTGGTTGTAAGCAGCGATGTAACAGATGGAGATACATAAAAATCCTTGTATGTCTCGTCAAAAAGTTCAAAATCGTTAATCCCATGAGTTACGGGATGTGTTTTATCCTTTATCTCTATCTTAATATTCATATCGTGCCGGTACGATGAGGCTGCATATGCTTTCCCGTGTAATACAGTGTTATTAGGAAAGTACTTCCCCCCGACAATGCTGATATATTCCTCCCAATCATCGAAGGCACAGATGCTGTGATGCAGAACGAGTAAGGGCTTACCGGATGCAATGCAGTCGGCCAGTGTTTGTTTTTGAAAATCCGTAGCCGTTTGCCACATATGATAGAACAGCACAACATCGTATTGATTTCTGTTTTCGGGAAGAAACATATCGAAAGCTTCGGGAAATACAACTGTACTAAATTGATAGCCTTCGCCAAGGGAAGTTAGCATGGCGTTAAAATCATTTTTACTATAATCGTGCCCTCCTGTTACAACGAGCACTCTGGTTGACTGGGAACCAAAAACTATTTTCGGATTAAAGCTCATAATTAAACTGATAAAAAGAAACAGATGGATAGTTTTGATTTTCACGGAAAAACTATCCGGAATATAAAAAGTAAGTCTAGTCATATTTAAAAATTAGTTGTTGGATATTAGAATTTTTCGCAACCACTGGCGAATTTATGCAAAAGAGCAAGACTGTCATATATAACAACATTTTTGTGAAAGTTCCTGAAATGCTTCTAATTATGGATTAATATTGTCAGTTTTAGGTTTAATTCCTATATTTGACCGATGTTTTCAATCTTAATTTACTGATATGGAGAAAATAAAACAAATGCTGGTCAGGGACTTGGCATTGCAGGTCTTGTTTTGGGTATCATTGCTATCCTGATATGTTTTATACCATGTGTTGGCATTCTTGCTATTGTGCCTGGCCTGGTAGGAGTTACGCTAAGCGCCATCGCATATAACCAGGCGGTGAAAGGGAATGGTGCCCGCGGTCTTATCATTGCAGCATTGGTTGTATCTATTTTAGGAAGCAGTATAGCATTGCTGCAGGGTCTTGTCATTTCTTCCATTGGCGAAAAATCGGGTAAGATATGGAACAGAATTGAACATGAGGTTGAAAAAGAAACCGGTAAAACAATGGATGAAAACTTTGAAGATGTTGGTAAAGATTTGGAAAAAGTGCTTGAGCGTCTTGAAAATGAAGACAGCATCCACATTGATATAAAAATCGGGAAGAAACTTTCGGACGAAGAATTTCAGGAATTAATGACTAATTACGAAAACCTGATTCAACAAACCAGTAAACTAGCCAAAGAAAGTAAATCGGGAGAAGATGAAGCAATTATAAACCATTCCAAACTGGCCTTAAAACTTCATACCATTCATGCCAAAATGCTTGCTAACCTTCCGAATCTTAGCGAAGAACAAAAAAAGAAACTGGAGGAAATCAACGCCAAATACGATAGAGAATTGGAGAATCTCAAAAATTAAACCGGTTGACCCGTAAGGCTTACATAGCCATTAACAGTATATTCCTGGTTTTAATTGCGGGAATCTTTCTATATAGTTACTTTCTCGACCATACGGCTGCACATATTACTTGTGTTCACAGGCAATATCTTGGGATTGACTGTCCATCCTGTGGATTATCCAGGAGCTTTTCGGCAATCATGCATCTCGACCTGACTTCGGTTATGAAATTTAACAAATATGGCTATCTGGTTTTCTTGTTTTTTCTGTTACAGGCTATCTTACGTGTACTATTTCTGACTATTTCCTTCCAAAAACCTGAATGGTTAAAATCCACCTATAAATGGGACGCATTTTCTTCAGGTTTGTTATTTTTTTTCTGCTTTCACCCTTTTATTTTATATACCTTTTTTCAGTTTTATGAGCTTTTAGGAGGGTAATCTTAAACGGTAGGCTGTAAAAAAAGAATAGGAGGTGTATCACTACACTCTCCTATTAGCGTTTAAACTAATGTTTAACACGGAGTTAAATCATTAGAAAACCTTAGTATTAACTTAACCGCTACAAAAGTAGAAAAATATTTTTAGAATAATTATTAATTTGAGTAATGATTAGAATTTGATTGATAAAAGTTTTAGATTTCTTATAGAAACGAATTGAAACATTTACAGTTGAATTTGATTCACAATTATGGAGATTGCCTTTTGGATAAAATTCTTCACCAGTCCCTGTAATGCTTTGATAGTATTTTAAAAGGAGTACATGACCTTTCTTTAATGTACCTTCGTTTCTCTGTTTTACCGGCCCCTTATTCTATTTCTCGCAATCGATTGTTATATAGAGGAAGTAAATGTTAAGTTCACCTGAATCTTGAAATAAGCGGATAGATAATCCATTTATACATGAATCATCTGCATGACAATTTGTTGTTTACAAAGATAAAAGAAGGCAATCAAAATGCCTTCGAAGTACTTTTTTTACGATACTATTCCGACTTATGCGGATACGCAAACACCATCCTCGGAAACAAAGAATCAAGTGAAGAAATTGTCCAGGATATGTTTGTCAAACTATGGGAGAACCGGGCATCCTTCGATATCACCAAGTCTCTGAAAGCATATTTGTACCGCACAGTACACAATCTTTGCCTTAACCAGCTCGAAAGTATCAGGGTGAGAGAACAATACATAAATAAAATAAATACTGAAAATAAAACCCTAAACAATAATTTATATCCCTTTTCGGGCGATTACCCAATTGCAAATCTCATTTTAAAGGAAATGGAAAGCAAAATCGCAGAATCAATTGAGGCCTTACCGCACCAATGCAAAGAAGTTTTTGTTCATATACGGATCAAAAATCTATCATATATCGAAACAGCAGAAAAACTAAATATATCTCTTAACACTGTAAAAACCCAGATGAACAGAGCCATTAACAAATTACGCCACATGCTCCACGAATATCTGCCAGTAGGTGTAATGATAATGTGGTACTATTTTTAAAAAATCGACAGCTGCCTGTCACCTTTTTAACGTTTACACCTGTC
>JAAUTT010000503.1 GCA_012031335.1 Bacteroidales bacterium
TGCCACAAAACGGGGTTTATCAGGGGTTAATGCTGTTAAATTTGGCTGCAGCTTTTTTGGCAATACGGGCAGCAGCAAGATTTAACTCGTAAACAATACTCTCGAGCTGGTAATCGCTTTGCGAAATCCTGTTAGCATTAAAAGTGTTGGTTTCAACAATATCAGCACCAGCATCGAAATATTCTGCGTGAATTTTTCAATTATATGTGGTTGAGATATGCAAAGCAAATCGTTATTACCCTTTAGGTCGCAGGGGTGATTCTTAAATCTTTCTCCCCGAAAGTCCTTTTCGGTGAGTTTATATCTTTGTATCATCGTACCCATTGCTCCGTCAAGCAATAGTACTCTTTTGGAAATTTCGTCGTAAATAGATTTGATTTCGCTCATTTTATAAGTTTGACAAATGTCATAAAAAACGGCAAAGTTAACACAATGTTCCATTTAAGAGAAATTTTTTCATGTTTAACCCGGTATTGTTGGGAGAGCGTATATAAGAATCTAAATATACTTACTATTCGATTTGGCTGAAAAGAGCTGTTATTGCTTAGTTATATTTTTGATTTTTAAAACAATCCGGACATTTATAACAAAAGTCCGGATTGAAATTGAAGTAAGTGAATCAGGCTTGCTCCATTACACTTACTTTGTTGCCATATTTATCTAAATTCAAGGTTTGCTTTTGATCCTCTTTTTTGAGTTCAATTTTATAATATTCAACATTTCCACTTATCTGATAAGCTTCTTCCAGCTTCCATTCCTTATATTCTTCAGATTTGAGTATTCTTTGAATAGTTTGTGGAAGATCATCCTGAGTGACTTTAGTTTTCTTTTCCTCTTTTTGTATTAAACAAGTACCCGTATTAATTTCTGAAGTAGCATTCGCAAACGAATAACCAGCAAATAATAAACATGCAACGGCTACGATAATCATCATATTTTTCATTGTTAACTGTTTTAAGTTTAACTATGGCTTGTAATGACTAATATTCGTGCCAATATTTAATTACATTGATATTCAATGGTGTAAAACCAGTGAAAGAGATATTATATCGGTTAAATTGAGTAAAATATTCCACTTTTGGGAAAGATATCTCTTAAATAGTTATTGGAATTTGAATAGCCTATTTTACTCATTTTCCAGACTATCAACTTTAACTCCTCTTTTATTAAGATTAATAATTTGTTTTACTCTTTCCAAAGAAATTTCGACAGGAGTATCTATGGCTGGACTGTGTTTAAAAGTATACCAGATGGTTTTTTGCAGTATATCGATTTTATAAGGATAAGCAATTCCTCTTTTTGTTTCAAGTTCCAGTAGTTCTTTCGGAAAATCTGCTTTCGATTCAAGGTAAGTTGCAAGTTCGTACATTAAACAGCATTTTAATTTACCACATTGCCCCATATATTTTTCCATATTTGAAGAAAGCTGTTGGGCTTGCAGCGAACTGGATGTAACCGAAGGGAGTTCGTTTCTCCAGGAAGAACAGCAAAGCTCCCGGCCGCAGCTGCCAATACCACCTATCTTGGCGGTTTCCTGCCGGGCTCCGATTTGCCGCATTTCGACCTTTATGTTGAAACGGGACGCCAGCACTTTGATTAATTCCCTGAAGTCGACCCTGAGAGAAGATGTGTAATAAAATGTTGCTTTTTTTCTTATCTCCCTGGTATTCTACATCACTGATTTTCATTTCCAAACCCATATTATCAGCAATCTCACGGGTTTGGATAAGCGTTTTATGCTCCAGGTCTTTGCCTTCTTTCCAGGCTTTAAGATCTGTTTCATTAGCTTTCCTGTAAATAATTTTCAACAATCCGGTGTCCTGTCCACCAGCTTTACGTTTAAATTGTTTTTCGGCCAGCTGACCTTTTAAAGCAACAACTCCAACATCAAAGCCAGCCTGAACCTGAACAGTAACCAAATCATTATAGGTAAGTGTCAGGTTGTAAATATTTCTATAAAAAATCTTTCCGGTTGTTCTTGAAACGTATTTCAACCAGATCGGTATCAGAGTTATCAGGGATATTATTGAGCCAGTCGTATGATGTTTTTCCTCCGAGCATTTCGGCAAGAGATATGTCCGCATCGTTTAGAGGCGAAGTTTTATTAAAACTGCAGTTAGTACAAGACATAATCTGTATATAATAAGGTGTCATTTCGCCTGATGGTATTTTACCACCGGGAATTACAGACATCAAACAAATGGAAAATCATATTGTTTACTTCACAAATAAGGGAGTTTGTCAATTAATTCGAAAATATGATTCTCTTTATAAAAAAAATACACTACTTTTGCGACCTTAAAAATTAAAATAGTCTGGTAAAATGCGCGTAATTGAAAATGCTACTGTGATAGGTCGCAGTAATGGTGATAGTAATGTAATTGTTGTGTTAAACGAAATCACAGGTAAAAAGGTGAAAATGGTTGACCTTAAAGGGTTTGACCTGGAATTGGGTTCTGAAGGTAGAATTGAATACCTTAAGGGATCAGTAAATCACATTATTCAGTTTGAATCTGCTTTGGTAGAAGAGTTTGCTTAAAAAGCAACTATAAAAATAAAAAAAGGACTTCATCTGAAGTCCTTTTTTTATTTATGTTATTTTTCTTCGGTACTCGATTCTTTAATCTTGCTTAGTTTCTTAAGAAATAATTCTGGTCTGAAATATTCCTGACTGGTAAGTTTTAATCCTGAAAAAAATTTATAATCACTGATAAATAATTTTTCATAATAATCTGCTTCCTCATCCTGGTAGGTGAAAACGGGTTTAATATCAGGTGTCCTGCCTTCCTTAAATAAGTTTCCGATCCATTCGAATTTTTCCGGGTTCGAATAAGCTTCATCCATATGCTGAAATAGCTTTTCTTTCAAGTCGGTTTTTCTTGTCTTTCCAATATAACGAATCTGATCGTTTTCAAGAAGCACATAAATTGTAGTCATAGGTCTGTCGCTTAAATTTGAGTTAAAAATAATAATCAATTTTAATTTAAGAATCATTAAATTGATAGATTCATTATAAATAAGTGTAGAATCACCAATTATGTTGACATGAGTTAATATGCTACATATAAGATACATAGCTATTAGTTGTCTGATATTTACATTTCATCTAACGATATCATGTATTCATCCCCATTTCCTTAAAAAATTATATTAATTAATTGAAAATAGAACATGTATATACATGAGATGTGAAAAATGTATTGATATTCAGTATTATAAAAAACATATTTAATTTTCTTTTCAATAAACTTGTATTTACAAGTAATAATAAATAAGTTTGGGAAAATTTTTAATATGGCTAAAGTAATCATCATGCCCAAACAGGGTCAATCTGTTGAAAGTTGCATTATTACGCAATGGTATAAAAAGAAAGGGGACTCGGTGAAACCGGGTGATATATTATTCTCATACGAAACCGATAAGGCATCTTTTGAAGAAGAAGCCAAAGATGAAGGTTTTTTACTCGATATATTTTTTCAGGCTGGAGAGGAAGTGCCTGTTCTCACCAATGTTTGTGTGATAGGCCAGAAAGGAGAGTCAGTTCATGGGTTTTTACCGGAAAGCAAAGTGCCAGATATACAACCCGCTGTTGAATCGCCATCAAATAATCAGTTGAAAACATCGGAAGAAAAACTGGCTCATTCACCATGTATAAAAATTTCGCCCCGTGCACGTAAGTTTGCCGAAGTAGAGCAGGTGGAACTTACAAATATTAAGGGAAGTGGTCCTAATGGCCGCATACTCGAAAAAGATGTCCGGGCCGTTTTCGAAACACAGTCCAAAACCGCTGCAAAACCTTCTCCATCAGAAATAGCCAAACCTGATGAGAAAACAGTTGTAACTTCCACTGCAAGATTAAATGAAATGGCTGCTGGTGGAATGGGTTACGGCAACGATTATAAATTGGAACCGCTTACCAATATGCGTAAACTTATCGCTAAAGCGATGCATACTTCACTGCAGAATTCAGCTCAGCTTACACATCATTTGGGTGCTGATGCTCGTCGTATCCTATCGCTGCGTAATAAAGCCAAAGATGCTGCTGCCAAAGGCTTTCCGGTTAACATCACCTTAAACGATTTTATTTGCTTTGCTGTAATAAAAGCATTAAAGAAATTTCCACGCGTAAATTCTCATTTCCTTGGCGACAATATGAAATTTGTTCCCGAAAGTACACCTCGGACTTGCCGTGGATACCGATCGGGGGCTTATGGTTCCGGTGGTTCGCAATGCCGATGACCTGTCTGTGAGCGGACTTGCAAGTCAGTTCAAAGAAATTGCCGGTGCCTGCCGTAAAGGTAATATCACTCCCGAGTTACTCGCTGCCGAAGCTGCCTCTTTTACCATTTCCAACCTAGGTAATTATGGTGTGGAAATGTTTACACCTGTGATAAACCTTCCGCAATCGGCTATCCTGGGTGTAAATACCATTGTGCCACGACCTAAAGATCTTGGCGAAGGCGTTTATGCATTTGTTCCTTACCTCGGGTTAAGCTTAACCTATGATCACCGCGCATTAGACGGAGGTGAGGCAACCAGGTTTTTAAAGCAGATTGCAGTTGAGATTGAAAACCTCGAAGCCGATTTTTAAGAAGTTTAATTATTGATTTATCGAAATTGAAAAGTAATAAGTAAAATATATGCCT